>DASWYH010001369.1:0-3824 GCA_036405095.1 Gemmata sp.
TCAGGTACGCCAGCGGGGCGGTCGGCACCCCCGAGAGCCACCACCCGCCGAACACGAACGCGCAGGAGCCGAGCAGCAGGGCGAACAGCACGACGGCTTCGGTGGTCGGGCGCCGGAACGGCTCGCACCGGACCGCGCACAGCACCACCGGCGCGACCACCAGCGCGTCGACCGTGTCACCGACCCACCACGCCCACCACCGGGTGGGAACGGCGGCCCACGGAACCAGCCCGGTCGCGCCGAGCGCGAGCGCGCCCGCGGTGGCCGCGATCAGACACGCGGCCGGGATGATGGTCACGAACCGGAACGCGTCCCGGGCGCACTCCAGCGCCCCCCGCGGGCCGATGAACCGGCGGATCAGGACGGCGCCGGCGAGCGCCTGGAGCGTCGATCCGGTTGCGATCACGGCCGAAGAAATGAGGTGCGCGGTGAGCACCCCGCTCGGGTTCGGGGCGAGCGCGCCCCAGACGTTCGCGGCAAACGCACCGGCCCACACCCCGGCCCCCATCCGCGAGCCGAACAGCAGCACGAAGGCGAGAGCGATCCCGGAGGGCGCCCACACCGCGGTGGCCTTGTAATCGGGCGGGAGGGCCAGGGCCAGGCCGAGTCGCGCGGTCGCGAAGTACGCAACCGCCAGACCGAGCGCGGCGAGCCACCGCGCAACGCGCGTTCGCATACTCGTGCGTTCCAGGCGCCGGGCGCCCTGGTAACCGGAAGGGCGTCACGCCGGCACAGGCAAGGATAGCATCCAGATCGCGAACGAGGCGAGCCAGTGCTCGCCCGCGTAGTCCCCGCTCGCGACGTGCTCCAACCCCGCAGCGGCGTGCCGCTCGGCGCTCTGCACGAGTGCCTTGCGGGCGGGGTCGTCTTTCGGAAGTGCCGTCAGGATGCCACGGAGGCACCACGCGCGGCTCAGGTTCAGCCCGTCGAGGTGGACCAGTTGCGGGTCCGTGCGGTCGGTCACCGTGGCGGGCTCGAACAGGTTCTTGGGCTCGCCCTTCGCGGCGCCCGGGAGGTACTTGTGGAACCACGCCGCGAACTCGGCCGCGGGCAGCACCCGGCGCATGAGGTCGGCCTCGCAGAGGCTCGGCGAGAGGAAATCGGCGCCGTCCGGCTCCCACCGGGCCGGGGCCTCCTGGTCCTTGGCGTAGTACGCCCGCGCGCGTTCCTCGATCGACTCCTGAAGCTTCTTGTTGCCGGTGGCGGTGGCGTAGTCGTGGGCGAAGGCGAGCCCGAACGCGGTGTTGGCGTGGACGCCGGCGCGGATCGGGTACGTTTGCTTGGGAAAGAACTCGATGTAGCGGTTCGCGATCAGCTCCGCGAGCGGCTTGAGGTTCGCGGCCCACTTCTGGGCGTCGGGATCGTCCCAGGTGTGCAACTCGGCGGCCAGCTTGAGCAGCCACGACCACCCGTAGGGGCGCTCGAACGACTTCGCCTCCGGGCGGTTGAAGTACTCGACCTCGGCTTTGATGTTGGCCGCGGTGAGGTGCTCCGCGAGCACCGCGCGAATCGCCTTCGCCTCGGGCAGGTCCGGGTGGGCGCGCAGCACGCGGACCAGCATCCAGTGCCCGTGGACCGCCGAGTGCCAGTCGTAGCACCCGTAGAACGCCGGGTGCAGCGCTTTGGGCGCCTTCGCGTCTTTATCGTCGAGGAGTACGTGCCCTGGTTTGTTTGGGAACTCGCGCTTCGCGCCCTTGAGGGCGAGTTTGGCGAACGCGGATGCGTACTCGCGCGTGAGCGTGTCGCCTTTCGGCGCCGGGGCGGGCGGTTCGGCTGCGGGCATGACGGCGAACCCCGTGAGCGGAACAAGGGCGAGTAGGAAGCGTGACATGGGGTAACTCGCTTTGGTGAACGGCGCGGCGTGCGCGCCGGTGCGGCACACCGGCGCCACGCAAGCGGCCCACTTGAAACAGCAGTGCGGTGGCGTTCTGGCGCTCGCCCACCGCCCCGCGTGATTCTACTTTGGGCGCCTTCGGCTACCAGTGCCGCACGGCGCCTCGCTGTGTGTGGTGAAGTTCCCCGCGGACATCGGCACCGCTCGCGGTGATTCGCAGTTGCCGCGGCGCGCCCCGGGCTTTACATTCAGCGACATTCCCCGCTGAACGCGCACACCTGGAGCCGACATGTCCGCCGATCCGCTCGCGTCACAGGCCGCCGGCCTGCGACGGAAGCTCTGCCTGATGATGTTCCTCCAGATTTTTATCTGGGGCGCGTGGTTCGAACTCGGCTTCGACTACATCCCCAGCCTCAAGTTTACGGGGTGGCAGAACGCACTCATCTTCGGCGCGTTCAACATCGGCGCGCTGGTGGCGCTGCTGTTCTCCACCCAGTTCGCGGACCGCAAGTTCGCGGCCGAGAAGTTCCTCGGGGTCAGCCACCTGATCGGGGGCGCGGCGATCCTGGGGCTGTTCTTCCTCCAAGTGCCGGTCGGAACCGCGGTCGGTGAGGTGTCGTCGGCCCGGGTCATCGGGCGCGGACCGACGCTCACGAGCGGCACCGGCGAGCGCCCCGACAAGACCACCGTCATTATCGAAAACGTCGTCGCCACGGACGCGGGCGACAAAGCCGACTGGTCGTCGGAAGAGAAGGCGAAGCTGGCCGCGTATGTGGCCGCGACCCCGAAAGAGCGCGAGGAGAAGAAGCTCGGTGAGGGGTTCGGGCCCGCCACCAAGTTCTGGGCCGTGTTCGACAAGGAGCTACAGGACTTCACCGCCGCGAGCGAGGACGAGCGGAAGGAGAAGAAGCTCAAGGACCCGCGGTTCAACACGACCTTCGTGGTGAAGGAGAAGGGGCCGAACCTGCTGGTCGGCGACGCGAAGGCCCCGCTGGCCCCGTTCTGGCTGTTCTTCGGGCTGATGCTGGTCCACTGCGTGTTCTACGTACCCACCGTGTCCATCACGAACTCGATCGCGTTCGCGAACCTCAAAGACCCGGCCCGCGAGTTCGGCCCCGTGCGCGTGTGGGGCACCATCGGGTGGATCGTCGCGTCGTGGCCGTTCATCTTCATCCTGGTGAACTGGGCGAAGGTGCCCGCGTTCGGCGACGTGGGGTTCGTCAACTGGCTCGGTGCGGTACTCGGCACCTCGAAAGAGGGTCTGGAAGCCTCCAGCGCACAGCGGTACATCTTCCTCGTGTCCGGGATCGCGGCGTTCGTGCTCGCCGCCATCAGCCCGATGCTCCCGCACACGCCGCCGAAACCCGCAACCGGCGGCGACTCGTTCGCGACCTTCAAAGCGGCGAAACTGCTGAAGCACCCGTTCGTCGCGGTGCTGTTCCTCGTCACGTTCATTGATGCGGCGGTTCACCAGAGCTACTTCTACTGGACCGCGTCGTTCCTCAAGACCGACGTTCACATCCCGGCGAACTGGGTGCCGCCGGTCATGAAGATCGGTCAGATCGCCGAAATCCTGACGATGCTCGTGCTGGGTTACGTGCTCAAGAGCCTGGGCTGGCGCGCCACGATGGTGATCGGGGTGCTGGGCCACTCGGCGCGGTTCGCGGTGTTCGCGTTCTACCCCGAGCCGTGGGCCGCGGTGGCCGTGAACATCCTGCACGGCGTCTGCTATGCGTTCTTCTTCGCCACCGTGTACATCTTCGTGGACGAGTTCTTCCCGAAGGACGTGCGGTCGAGCGCGCAGGGGCTCTTTAACGTGCTGATCCTGGGCGTCGGGCCGTTCGTGGCGAACCTGATTTGCGGCCAGTTGGCGGTGATCTACAAGACCGGCGACGGGCTGCAGTATTCGGCCATCTTCCAGTACTCGATGGGCGCCGGGCTGCTCGGCGCGATCTTGTTGGCGCTGTTCTTCCACCCGCCCTCGGAGCAG
>DASWYH010001370.1:0-1995 GCA_036405095.1 Gemmata sp.
CGGGCGGGTTGCAAAGGGCTTGGGGGGCGAAAGCCGTAACGCCAACGGGCGAAAAATCGCAAGCTCTTCACCGACAACGCTTTGCGACGTTATCCTCAGCTAAGCAACGGCTTCCGTCTTGAAGTGATAAACGGCCGCCCGAAACGCGCCGCGGACCGGTCGCGGCGCGTTCACCACACGTTCACGATCGCCGGCGCGGAGACGCGGGTTGCCCCCGGGCGTAGCATGTTCAGCATGTTGTTCTTGTTCTTGTTTGTCGCCGGGGTCGCGTGGGTCGGGCACGCGTGCCTGTGGGTCGCGGTTCTGAACAACCTGTACGCGCGCCCGCTCCCCAAGGGGCCGTTGAAGGCGTGGCGGTTCACCACCGGCCTTGCGATCCTCGGGTTCCCGCTCCTGTTGGTGTCAGGCGTGAACCCGGATTGGCTCCACGAAGTGGACGGGAGCTCGGCCTTTCGGAACGGGCTGTGGGGGCGCGCGGTCCTGGGGTACGCGGGCGTGTGCCTCGTGTTCGGCGGGCTGCTGTTCCCCCTCGTCACGCTCCGGCGCGCGACCCGGACCGCGCCCGGCTGCGTCGTGCGAGAAGACACGCGCGCACTCGACCTGTGGCCCGAGTTCGGCGCGAAGTTGATCGGCGACGGGAAAGGCCGGCGGGCCACCCGGCTACCGGGCAACGGCGTGTTCAAGTTCGACCTCACGGAACTCACGCTCGCGCTGCCGAACCTGCCGCCGGCCTGGAACGGGCTCACCGTTCTGCTCGTCACCGATGTACACTTCCACGGCACGCCGAGCCGGCTCTTCTTCGAGCGCATCATCGACGAGTTGACCTCCGGGCCGGTGCCCGATCTCGTCTGCCTCGGCGGCGACTTCGTGGACACGGACACGCACCACGAATGGATACGGCCCCTGCTCGGGCGCCTGCACGCGAAGGACGCGAAGCTCGCGGTGCTCGGGAACCACGACAAGCACCACGACCCGGACCGCGTGCGGGCCGAACTGAGTTCGAGCGGGTACGCGGTTCTCGGGAACGGGTGGCGCAAGATCACGGTTCGCGGCGTGGACTGTGTCGCGATCGGGCACGAGGGGCCGTGGTTCGCCCCCGGGCCGGACCTGCGCGACGCCCCGCCCCCCGAAAGAGCGTTCCGGCTGTGCGTGAGCCACACGCCGGACAACTTCTATTGGGGTGTGGCCAACGCGGTGGGGCTGATGCTGTGCGGGCACGTTCACGGGGGCGGGATCCGCGTCCCGGTGGTCGGCTCGATCTTCGTCCCGAGCGTGTACGGCCGCCGGTTCGACTGCGGCGTGTTCGCCGAGGGCGGTTCGGTGATGGTGGTGAGCCGCGGGGTGAGCGGGAAGGAGCCGCTGCGGGTCCGGTGCAACCCGCAGGCGGTTCGGATGACCCTGGTGCCCGAGAGCACCGGTTCGTAACGGAAGACGCCATGCGAACGATCCCCGCACTGTTGCTCCTGTCGGTTGCGCTCACCGCGGTTCCGGGTGCGGACGGCCCGCCGGCGCCGCTGAAGTCCCCGACCGAAACCGACCTCGACGCGCTCGTCGCCGAGGCCGCCGGGCGCGACCGGCTGGCCGGGGCGAAGGCGGCGCAGAAGCTGGTCGCGCTGGGGCCGGTCGCCGTACCCGCGCTCACGCAAGGGCTCTGGGCCGACTCCGCGACCCGGCGCGCGTGCCTCCGGCTCCTCGGGGCGATCGGGGCCGACGCGCGCCCGGCGGCGCCGTCGCTCCTCAAGTTGCTGGCCGACGACGCGCCCGACGTGCGCCTCGAAGCCGCGCGCGTGCTGGGGCAGATCGGCGCCCACACCGCGGTCCCCGCGCTCGCCGCGCGGCTCGACGACCCCTCGGCCGCCGTGCGCCTCACCGCGGCCGAAGCGCTCGTGCGGCTCGGTGCGAGGGCCGACGCACTGCTCCCGGCGCTCACCAAGGCGCTGAAGTCCGGTGCCCCCGACGAGAGCTACACCGCCGCCCGGTTGCTCACGGAACTCG
>DASWYH010001371.1:0-8082 GCA_036405095.1 Gemmata sp.
GTGCAGCCACACGACCGCCTTTTCGCCGTTGAACGCAGGACCGAACACGCCGCACCCGGGTACGGCGTCTTTGTCGCCCTTGTGCCCCAGTACGGCGCGGTGCAGCGTGAGCCCGTCGACCTTCGATTCCGATGGTCCCGAGCGGACCGCAACCGCTGTGGGCAACTCGCTGTTGACCATCACACGGAGCGCGGTGCCCACCACCCGCTTGAACTCCTTCAGGCTCTCGGCGTCCTTCGGGAACAGCTTCTCCATCAGAGCGTCACTGGACTTCGTCAGCGCGGCGCGGAGCTTCGGCGCGTCGAGTTCGTCCTTCGGCCGGGGGTGCTTGTCGTCAAACACCGACAGCTCTTTCGGTGGCACCGGCTTGAACGCAGGTTCCGTGACCTTCTCCTCTTTGGCCGCGAGGTGTTTGAGGAACCACGAGTACATCATCTGACGGGCGTGGGCGTTGTACTGGTGCCCGTATTCGAGCCACGCCCGCGCGGCGACCTTTTCTTTTGCGTCGTACAAGCCGTAAAGCTGCTGAAGCTCGGGGTAACCCTTCGTCATGATTTCTTTCGTCCAGTCGTTCGCGGCGCTCAAGCCCTGTGGCTTCGGCGCGAACAGCCCGGCGATCTCAACGTTCCCCGTGTTGACGCGGAGCAGCGAGCAGTTCTCGCACACGCACCCGCCCTGCATCCCCGTGCTCACCATCACCGCCGGGAACGCGCACGCCAGGCGGTCGTCGAGCGCGGCGAGCATGAACGTTTGCGTGCCGCCGCCGCTCGCGCCGGTCATGCCGAGCCGCTTCGGGTCCACATCGGGAAGGCCCGCGAGGAAATCGAGCGCGCGGATGCTGTTCCACGTCTGGAGCCCCATTTGGCTCTGTAAGCGGAGGTCCGCGGCGGCGTCGCGGAAGCCCTCGCGGTGCGGGATCGCGGTGCTGTCGGCGTAACCGATCATGTCGTACTGGAACACCACGAACCCGAGCTTCGCGAGCGTCGCGGGCAGCGCCTGCATGAAGAACCGCCCGCGGTCGATGTCGGGCTCGCCGCCGGACTTCACGCTCGCCTCGCCGGCCTTCTCGCCGTCGTCATGGAACCGCCCGCCGGCCCAGTGCCCGTGCGCGAACAGCACGCCCGGGAACTTCGCCGGTTTGTTGGGGTCGCCAATCGGGCGGTACAGGTTCCCGCAGACGTAGTGCCCCGGGGTGCTGGCGAAGTACACCTTTTCGATGGTGTAAATGCCCTTATCGACCCGCCCGTGAACGGTCGCGTTGAGCGGCGCCCGCTCGGGCAGCGGCCAGAGGCCCGTCGCGACCAGCAGTTGTTCGCGGAGCTGCTTCCGCCGCGCCTCCCACGCTTCCTTCGACTTCGGCACCACAAAGGGGAAGTAATCGTTGAGCGTTTTGGGGGCGCCGAGCCGCACATCGGTGGGCTTCTTGTCGCCCGTGAACACCCTCGTCGGATCGTTCCCCTCATCCGCTCCGCGTGCGAGCTGCGAAAGGGGATCAGCGGCAAGAAGGCCGGCGGGAAGGGTCAAGGCTTCGCGGCGCGAGATCATGGGGGGCTCCTGGAAGGTGTGCCCGACATTACGGCACCCGGGGGACCGCGTCAACAAGGTGCGGTTGCGGTTCTGAGGCGGCGCGCGTGCGCTCTTGGCGCGGTGCCCGCGTGACGTTATGAGAGCCACGGCCCGCGGCACCCGCGCGGGCGGGTTCGAGGGTCACGGATGCCCGGTCGCCGGTCGGTTCTTTTTCTCCTGGCGTTCAACGCACTGACGCTCCCTGCGTGCCTGCACGTGGACGCGCGCATCGGCCCGAAACCCACCGTTCCGCCCGAACGGGCGACCGATAGTAGCACCCGGATCAAGACCGATGCGAAAACGCCCCCGCCGGCGCCGCGCGGGGAGTTCAACACGCTGCCGCGGGTGCCCGGGACGGTCGTCCCGACCAACCCCGACGCGCCGGCCACCACGAGCCCCAGGGCCAGCACCGCGCAGAAACCGGGCGACACCGTACCGGTGAACCCGCCGACCGTTGTGAACACCGGGAGCGGCGAACCGGCCCCGTTCCTCCCGCTCACGCACTTCAAGCAGCCCGAAGCGCCGCTCCTGGCCGCCGTCCGCGCGTACACCGAGGGGCGGCCCGAACAGGCCATCGAGATCATCCGCAAAATGGGCGGGAGCCAACAGGACTTCGTCCTCACGGTGCTCCCCATCCTGGCCCGCGGGGCGACCGCGGACCTCGCGAACGACCCCGCCACTGCCGCCGCGCTGGCGGAGCAACTGCGGGGCGCTGCGGCCCGGCTCGAACCGCTCGCCGCGCTGAAAATCGAGAAGGTGGAGTTCTGTAGCGATGTGGCCGGGTTCGGGCGGTTCGTGCAGCGCCCGATCGCGAACCCGTACCGCCCTAACGAGCGCGTCCAGTTGTACCTGGAACTGCGGAACCTGGGCAACCAGGTCACCGCCGACGGGTTCCTCACGCGCGTTCACGCGGCGGTCGAGGTCCGCGACGCGGAAGACAAACTGGTCGCACAGATCGACGACGACCACCGCCGGGTGCCCGTGGTGAAGTTCGAGAAGCGGCTGGTCACCCGGTCCCCGCTGCAAGACCTCCACATCCTGTACATCTTCTCGGCCCCGCCGGCACCGGGGGTGTACACGGTGACGGTCCAACTGAGCGACGCCAGTGGCCGGCGCACCGTGCGGAGCCAGCCCGCCGAGTTCCGCGTTGCCGGCCCCTGATATGAGACCGAATCCGAAGCGCTGACTTCGGCTTTCCGAGTCCGTAACCTGTACCGAATGTCGCGGCTGTGCGCTCCGCGCCGGGAATGGACCACCGAGGGCTATGTTGAACGTCGTCTCTCACGCCGGCACCGTGACCCGCGAAGAGCGGGCGAAGTTGCTGAAGCAAACCGGCGCCACCATCTGGTTCACCGGGCTGTCGGGGTCGGGCAAATCCACCCTCGCGATGGCCCTCGAACAGGCGCTGATCCGCCGCGGACACGCGGCGTACACCCTCGACGGTGACAACGTGCGGCTGGGGCTCAACGCGGGGCCGAAAGTGCTCGCCGACACGAGGGGCTACGGCGAGGAACAGGCACAGCGGTTCGGGTTGGGGTTCTCCGCAATGGACCGCGAGGAGAACATCCGCCGGATCGGCGAAGTGGCGAAGCTGTTTGCAGACGCCGGGCTGTTCGCCCTGACCAGTTTCATCAGCCCGTACCGCAAGGACCGCGAAGCGGCCCGCAGAACCCACGAACAGAACCGAACCGGCCCGATCCCGTTCATTGAAGTGTACGTGAGCACGCCGATCGAGACGTGCGAGCAGCGCGACCCCAAAGGGCTGTACAAGCAGGCCCGCGCGACGATCGGGGCCGGGAAGAGCGTGGGCTTCACGGGCATCGACGACCCCTACGAACCGCCCACGAACCCGGAATTAACTTTCGACGCCAGCGCGCACACGACCGAACAGGGTGTCGCGCTGGTACTGGGTTACCTGGAAGAGAAGAAGTTGCTGGGATGACGGCGGTTCCGGACGTGTTTCGAGCGGACGGGCGGGACCGGAGCCGAGCGGGGTTTCGGACCCGGTTGCGCGTCGGTCCCGCCGGAGCCCTTCGGGCGCAGCGCACGTTTATGACGCGCTGCGCGGATGCGCCTTCGGTTGCGCCTGGCGCGGATGCGCCGCGCATGGCGGGAGCCGCTCGGACAGAATTTCTTACGCACATTGACGGGGCTGTTGACCTGACCCAGATTTCCTATTCCACTGCATACGGCGCAGCCGGAGGAATCGCGCAACGAACCTGAGAAACGCGCGATTTTGATTCAACTCGGCTGCGAGGGTTTCTTGAATGTGTTCCGCACCCAACGTAGAGTTGTCGCGACTTGCTTCGCGGCCCACTCGCCCTGGGCCTGACGTGGATTCAACGCCTCCGCAGGGCAACCGCCCGTCGGGGGCACCAACCGGATCATCGGGCTGACCATGCCGGCTATCAAAAACAACCGCGCCGCAGAGCACCCGGCCGAAGGGTTCCGCTCCGCCCTGCTCCCGGCAGCGGGCAACGGGCCGGTGCGCCTGTACCTGCCGACCGACTACCAGCCGAAATACGCGTACCCGCTCGTAGTTTTGTTCCACGCGGACGGTGAGTGCGAAGAGCACTCCGCCCGGCTCGTGCCGCAACTGAGTCGGCGCAATTACATTGTGCTGTGCCTCCGTGGGCCGGTCAATCTCGGTCTTCGCGCCGATGGGCGCCCCGCGTTCGGCTGGTCGGGGGCCGCTTCGAACCGGGGTTCGAAAGCCGCCCTCGCCTACGCAACTTCCCGCTACAGTGTTCACCCGGACCGCGTGTTTCTGCTCGGGGTGGGCGAGGGCGCTACGGCAGCGTACCGGCTCGGGTTGGAACTTGGCGACCGCGTCGCGGGCGTCGTCGCGCTGAACGGCGAACTCCCCAAGGGGCGTCTCCCGGCGAGCAAGCTCCGCGTGCTGATCGGGCACGGGACCGCGAACCCGGTGGTGCCCGTGGCCGGAGCCCGTCGGGCCGCGACCGAGCTGACCCGCTCCGGGGCGACCGTTCGCGTCACCCGGTACGCCACCTCGCACCGCGTCCACCCCGACATGCTCGGCGACGCGAACCGCTGGATCATGCAGCAGATCACCGAAAAACAACCCGCCCGCGGGCAGTAGCCGGCGGAAGCGTTTCATCTCCTCGAACGCGCTCTTGCCCCGCTCCGAAACGAACGGCCGAACCTCGGCGGTCACAACCGTGTCCGCAATCTTTTGAGGAGCCTTTCATGTCGCGTGCGGTCGGATTCGCGAGGTGCGTGTTTTGCCCGCGGTATCACGTCGAGAACCTCCCATCGGGGAGCACCGTGTTCGATGTGAGCAGCTACGCGGAGCCACCGTTGTGTGAACTCAGTCCGATGTGGGTTCACGGCGGGATTCCCGTTCCCGGTTGGCCCTCGGAACTGAGCGACACCGTGGAAGGCGTGTGGCAGGGCTTGAAGGTGATCCGCGGGGCCACCGCGCCGCGTTACTTCGGCGGTCCGGGTGCGAAGCGCGGCGGGAAACCGTCCGGGCACCAGTTCGGCAAGAAGCTCTTGGGTGTCGCTGACGCGCGCCGGCTGATTTACGTCCCGACTTACGAATGGGTGCTCGAGAACCGCGTTTCGCCGGCCCTGATCGAGCGGTTCATCGGGACCGCGCTTGCGGGTGTGGTGCAGTACTTCCACGACGTGGGCGACAACGGGGACCCGAACGACGCGAACCAACCGCTCGCGCACGCCGCGGTGCTGGTGCGATACCTGAACCGCAAATGCGCGGAGCGGCACGAGTGATCCCGGAACCGCACGCGCCGCGCCCGCTCGTTTGTGATTCGCTTTTCGCATCGCGGCGCTGGCGCTCCACCAGCACGGGTGGGATCCGTTTGCCGAAGTGGGAGTGGCGCCCGCGTGCCAGTCGCTCGTCGCGCAGCCAGAAGCGGGGCTCGCGGGTGAACGTTCCACCCGCAAACACAACCGGCGCCCGCTAGCGGTCGTCGCCCTCGGCCGGGACAAACCGCTTCACCGGGTCGGGCACCAGCACCGGTGGGTCTACATCGAACACCCGTCCCTGTGCCAGGTGCTGGTCGCACCACGCCAGCAGGGCCCGGAACACCTCCAGCGGGCGCTCCGATGGCGGGTCGAGTGGGAACGGGTAACCCGGCAGCGCACCTTTTCGGCCCGCGGCCGCTAATAGCTGCTCCACTCGTTTCTTAACGTGGGCCGTGGCGCACGTGCTCTGGATCGCTCGCAACTCCCGCTCCAAGTGAGCCAGTGCGAGCCGCAACCGCACCCACTGGTGGTGTCCGAATTGTGACGCCGGCCCACCCGGGAGCAACCGCTCTGCCAGCACCTCGCCGGCCTGCTCTCCGTAACCGACCAGTTTAGCTACCACATGGGGGGGCATGTTCAGATTCAGCCCGCCTTCGGTATCGGTCAACCGGATCGTCGCGATCCGCTCCCGGAACCCGGGCAACTCGGTCTGCGCGTTGGTGCGATGGTTCTTGGCCGCGTAGAACACCGCCGAGAACATTTGAGCCAGCCCCTGGATCGGGCTCCACTCGGCCACCAGCGCCTCGTCCGCCGTCGGCAAGTGGACCGGCGATGCGCTCGGTGACTTTGCGTTTTCGTCTACCGCCCACGGGCACACCAAGAACGACGGATCCACCCGCGCGCCGCAGTCCGGGTCCGGGGCCAGCGCGTCGGCGAGGTTGATCCCGAACGTGGGGGCGTCGGGGAACCACTCATCGAAGATGTGGATCGGGAAGTTACTCACGATCCCACCGTCGCTGAACCACGTTTCCCGCACGTCTGCCGGAGCTGCCGTCAGCCCCGGAACGGGCACCGGCGGGGCGGACTCCGGCGGGGCCCCCGTGCCGCTCCTCGTTCTCGCCTCGGCTCGCTCGGCCGCGTGCTCCCGCCGCGCGTTCTCTTGGACCGCCGGCCAGTACTTTTCGGCAATGTACTTTTGGGTGATCGCGTACAGCGGGAC
Source organism: Gemmata sp. (assembly GCA_036405095.1). Taxonomy (GTDB): domain Bacteria; phylum Planctomycetota; class Planctomycetia; order Gemmatales; family Gemmataceae; genus Gemmata. The sequence continues at coordinate 6,512 of DASWYH010001371.1, forward strand.
GGCCGAGAACAGTCCCGGGTGCGCCAGGCTCATGCGCACCGCTACGACCACGGGCAGGTGCTCCCCATCGGGCAGGTAGAACAGGTCGTTCGCCGCCGGGTCAATGGGCGGGACGTCGCGCGGCTGGTGCCCCGGGTTGGTCAGATGGGCGACCACCTCGGGCGGAAATAGTTCGGCGAACTGGCTCTTCCTGAAGAGGAAGTGCGTCCCCTTTGGGAGCGGGAACACGTACGGCCGCTGGAGCGACAGGTTGCTGGTCATGAGCCGCAGCCGGATGCCCTTCGGCGCGTGTTTCGACGGTCCCATCAGGTGCCCGAACGTGAGCACCTCATCGGGGTGCAGCCCGGCGAGTTGGTTCAGCTTCTGGTGCAGGTAGTCGGTGAGTCGGTCCGGTTCGCCCCGGCGCCGCTTGCCGTCAGGCCCCCGCGGTGCGAGCCCGTGTGAGATCCCGTACCTGCACTCCTTCAACTTCCGGCTCCACCGGTGGCTCTGCCAGTAATACCAGACCGCCGCCGTGGGCACACCGATCAGCACCTCGATGAACCCGGTCGCCAGCGTTTCCCCGGCCGCCGCCAGATGCCACCACGGCCGCTTGTGGGTGTGCGTCTCCGCAACCAAGGAGGCGACGAAGACCCCCAACGCAAATCCGACGCAGGCGTACACTGCTGCCGCCCACACGCCGGAGCGCTCGAACAGCCAGCACACGAACCCGCGTCGGTGCGACCCGTCGGGGTTCCGTGGGCGGGCTTTGCCGCGCAACACGTGGTTCCACACGAACAGCGCGACGAAGAACGCTCCGGCCGCTCCGGCCGCCCCCCACCCAAGTTGAAACGGTAACTCGGAGTTCCGTTCCTCGCCCCCGCTGAACAGCAAGGCGCCGAACGCCACGACTGCCACTGCGATCAACCCGGGGCCGCCAACGAAGTGCGCGAGCCGGACACTGGCGGGTACCCCGTCGAGCAGGTCGCGGAACAGCCCGAACAGGGTCCGCGCCCAGCGCTCCGGACCGGGCTTGAACAGCCCGATGAGCATCCCGTCCTGGGTTAACTCCCGACGCAGTTGCTCCAACCCCTTGAACCCCGGCTTGGGGGCGTCCGGGTGAGCGGGGTCCGGGTCGGGGGCGTAGCGCCCGAACTCGGCGGCGGCGGCCCCTGCGGCAGCAATGGCCCCGGCTGAGGCCCCGCCGATTCGCCAGAATCGAAACTTTTTGGACAGTTCGACGACTGCGGCCGGGTACACCACCCCACTGGTGATCCCGCCTTTCATGACGAGATCGCACTCGGCGAGCTTGGGGTGCGGCAGGTCGGTTGGCTCCGCGTGTGCGTGCGCGGAACCGGACGCGGTTGGGGCAGTCATGGTAGTGTTCCGGGGGCGGTACGCTCCGAGCAATACAAACGACGGATGGGTCCGGAACCGGACGGGGGCGCGGTCACCGGGAGAAGATCACGTGGTTCCAGTTGCCGAGCACGTACCGCTGGCGCTCCGGGCCACAGCTCAGGAGGACCTCGGCGGAGAGCATGTAGTAGCCGGGCTCCGATGCGTTCACTTTGATGGTGAATCGCTCCGGCTTT
>DASWYH010001372.1:0-2654 GCA_036405095.1 Gemmata sp.
GTGGGGGCGGCCCGCTTGCCTTGGTGGGCACGTTCATGCGCACTCGGAGCCAGCGCCCAAAGTGACGTACCGAAAGGAACTGGGACCGGCACAATTAATACCTAACGATAGTTAGCCTCAACAACCCAGTCGCAATCGTGATGAAAAACGTGCTCCTTCCCGCGTTATCTCCGCAACGAGGCGTCACTCAACCGCGTCCACCTTCGCCCGGCTCCCGGAAACGGCACATGAACCACATCGAAACGGCCCCTCCGAACCCGCTCCCGGCGCCCCCGAAGCCGCGCCTCCACATACCCGAACGGCACGAGGAGACGATCCTCTCGCACCTCGCCCGGAACTTCCAGAACCTGCCGGGCCCGCTGATGCTCGCCATCGACGGCCCGCCCGGTGTCGGCAAGACCTTCGCGGTCGAAACCACCCTGAACCGCGCGAAGGTGATGCGGGTGATCCTCACCGGCGCCGACCTGGAGAGCGGGGAGGCCGGGCGCCCGGCGGACCTTGTCCGCCGCTGGTATCTGAAGGCCGCCGCCACCATCGCCGCCGGGAAGCCCGCCGCCGTGGTGCTCGACGACTTCGACGCCGCCGTGGGCCGCTGGGACGCGAATACGACGTATACGGTCAACACACAACTGATCTACACCGAGCTGATGCACCTCGCCGATTCGCCCACCCTGGTCGAAGACCGCAAGGTGCGGCGGGTGCCGATCATCCTCACATGCAACAACATCGGCCGCCTGTACGCCCCGCTGTGCCGGCCCGGGCGCATGCAGATCCACCCGTGGACCATGACCCCGGGCGAACGGATCGAAATCGTTCAGGGGATCTTCTACGGGCTCGACCCAGACGCCATCATCGACCTGCTCACCGCGTTCCCGAAGCACCCGGTCGCCTTCTTCGCGGACTTACGGCGCCGGGCCGAAGAGGACGGGGTCCGTGCGGCGGTGCGCCGGTACGCTCCCGCGGAGGCCGTGCGTCAGGCGCTCCAGGGCAAGCTGGAAGCCGCGCCGCGAGCGCTCCTGACCAAGCCCCAACTCATCGCCCTGGGGCGCCGCATGGAAGCGGAAATGATCAAGCGGAACCACCTGGAGATCCAGAAATGAGTACCACCACGGGCACCCAGACCCACACCCACGCGCGGGCGGTGTTGCTCCGGGCACAACTCGAAGTGGCGGCCCGCCGGCTCGCCCCGGCCGAGGCCACCCGGGTGATCGAGATGATGATCCGCCCCGGTCTGAGCGAGGGGTTCCTCGGGCGGCTCGACTTCTACGCCCTCGACCGCGCCGGCACGGCCCACGCCCGGCTCGCCCTCGGGGTGGACTGGGAGCAGCACCGGGCCCAGCTCACCAGCGCCGCAATGGTTCGGGTGAACACGGGCTGGCAAAAGCTCGCCGCCCCCGAAGTACAGGTCGCGGTCGAACTGTTCGAGGAGACGGTCGCGCTGACGGGCGCGGAGGTCAAGGTGCTGTTGATCCCGGTCCCCGACGTGGACCGCGCCGCCCTGGCCGCACGGTTCGGGCTGAGCGCGAGCAAGCGCCCGCCGTGGGCCGCCCAGCCGGAACCGGCCCCGTTCGCGGTCCGCGAGCTGCCCGAACTCCGGGTCGAACTCGCCTCCGTGCGGCAGGACGAACTCGCCCCCGCGTACTGACGCGGCCCGTTTCAAGCGCCCGAAGCGTCGAGCACCGCTCGGACCCGGCCCGCGAGGGCAGCAGACGTGAACGGTTTCTGGAGGAAGTTGACCCGGTCGTGAAGTATCCCGTGCCGCACCACCGCATCGTCCGTGTACCCGCTCGTGAAAAGTACCTTCAGCGCCGGGGACCATGCCCGGAGGGTCTCGGCCAGTTCCCGGCCGCTCATCTCGGGCATCACCACATCGGTCACGAGGAGGTCCACCCGCACCCCGCTCCGCACCAGTTCCAGCGCCGCGGGGCCGCTCGCCGCGGGCGTGACCGTGTACCCGTACCCCCGCAGGGCCACCAGGGCGAACTCCCGAACCGACGCCTGGTCCTCGACCAGCAGCAGCGACTCCGTCCCGCCGCGCACCACCGGGCCGGGGCCCGAACCCGCGGCCTCCCCCTGAACCAGCGGCAGGTACACCCGGACCGTGGTCCCGACCCCGACCGTGCTGTCTACCTCAATGTGCCCACCGGAATGTTTGACGATCCCGTAGGTCATGGCCAACCCGAGCCCGGTGCCCTGGCCCACTGCTTTGGTCGTGAAGAACGGCTCGAAGACCCGCGCCTTCACTTCAGCCGTCATGCCGGTTCCCGTGTCGGACACTGCGGTCATCACATACGGGCCGGGCCGCACCCCGTCGCCCCCCTGGGCGTACTCTTCGCCCAACTCCACGTTCCGCGTCTCGATGGTCAGTCGCCCCCCCCGGGGCATCGCGTCCCGGGCGTTCACCGCCAGGTTCACGAGCACCTGACCGAACTGCCCGCGGTCCACCCGCACCCGGCTCGTCCCTGACTCCAGAGCGGTCTCCAGGGCCACATCGTCTCCGATGAGCCGCCGGAGCATCTTCACCGTTTCGGCGATGATCGCGTTCGGGTCCAGCACCTGCGGCTCCAGCACCGCCCGGCGGCTGAACGCGAGCAGCTGCCGGGTGAGCCCGGCGGCCTGTTCCCCGGCCGCGCGGATCGATTCGAGAGCGGGGC
>DASWYH010001373.1:0-2784 GCA_036405095.1 Gemmata sp.
TGGGTGCGCTTCTTCACCGCGTCGATGGCGCGAAGGAACTCCCGGCGCTCGGCCGTTTCGCTGTCCACCAGCACCGCCCCCCATTTGTCGGCTTCGATGCGCTCGAGAAGGCGCACGAAAACGGCCTGGGTGCAGTCCTGCCACCGGTCGGCCGGGAGGCGGGCGTTGCGCCAGCACGTCTGGCAGTACTTGCTGATGTCGGTAACAGCTTTCGCGCTGGGTTCGCTCGCGGCGGCGTTGGCCTTCGCCGGCGAGGTGGCCAGTGCGGTTCCCAGCACCATCGCCACCATCACGCCACGGGAAGACCGTTTCGAGGGCAAATAATGCGTCATGCGGTCACGTCCCAAAATCAGGATGCGAGGTTCTCCCATTATACCGACAGGGAGGGGGGGCTTTCTCGCGTTGTGAACAAGAAAATCCCGAAGGCGATTAAAGGCGGTCGGGGTGTGTTGTTGCCGAAACACTCCTCCGTGCCCGTACCGAAGGAGCGGGGCTGCGGAGCCGCGCGTTCGTCCCGCTTGCGGTGCGCGAGGGGCGGTTCCGCTCCGGGGGCGGTGGGGAGGTTCTTCCAACCGCAGCGCTCCCGCCCTTGTGCCGCCTGGTCCCTATCCTGTTCGTGCTTCCCTTTGCGGCACCGGTCGCACAGGAGCCGAACCGGCCCGATGTGCCCAAGGGATCATCCTTTAGCTTCTCGTTCGCAAAGAGCAAGATCTTTCCCGGTCCCTCGCGGACTGTCACCGTCTGGGTGCCCACGCCGTAAGCAAGGCAAAACGCCCGCCCGCCTCGTCAACGTGAACCGGGACGGCCGGCCCGGGTACGTGGGGCGACCTTCGAGAAGCTGGTCGTCGCGCAAAAGATGCCCGGCACCATCGCCATCGGCGTGACGCCCGGCGTGGTGCGAGCCGCCGACGCCGGGGGCGCACTCGACCAGTTCAACCGGAGCTACGAGTGTGACGGTCCCGGCGACCCCTGCGCCCGCACGCTGCTCGACGACCTGTTGCCCGAAATCGAGAAGCAGAAGACCCAAGGACGGGCGCGCGAGCGTGTTGTCCAAAAAGGGCGCGAGCCGGGCCGGCAGCGGCGCGATCGTGGCGTTCACGGGCGCGTGGGACCTACACCGCGCCGGTGCGGCGGCCTGCCCCGAAAACTGCTCTCCCCAAATTCGCGCGTTATCGATACACTTTTACCTACGCTCCCCTTCGCCAGCGGATGTCGATTGCCCGATACGCTCCCCCTCTCCATCCGCACCCCCGCCCGACCCCACGCTGCCGCGTTCGTTGAGGTTCGTGCATGTGGATCGTGTTGGCGTCGCTGGCGCGCCCGTACACCGTTTGGGTCGGGATGCTCCTCGTCGCGGTCCTCGGGGTCGTGAGCTACTCGCGCACCCCGACCGACATCCTGCCCCCGCTGAAGACGCCCGTCGTCGTCGTCTTCGCGTCCTACCGCGGGATGCCCGCGCCGGACATGGAACAGAGCGTGGTCGCCGTGCTCGAGCGGTCGCTCACGCGCTGCGACCACCTGGACCACATCGAGTCCCGGTCCCTGCTCGGGATCGGCATGATCCGGGTGTACTTCCGCCCGGAAGTTGACCCCGACGTGGCGGCCAGTCAGGTCGCCACGATGGTGAGCGCCGAGATGCAGTACATGCCGCCCGGCATGCAGCTCCCGACGATCTTCAAATACGATGCGTCCGCGATCCCCGTCGGCCAGTTGGTCGTGCGCAGCGACCGGGCCGACGACAAGGAGCTGCTCGACCTGACGGAGACGCGCATCCGCGACGAACTCGCCGGGATCGAGGGGCTCGCCAGCGCCCCGGTGTTCGGGGGCACGTTCCGGCAGGTGCAGATCTTCGTCGAGCCCCGGGCCCTCGAAGCGTACCGGCTCACCCCGGCCGACGTGGCGCGGATCGTGAACGGGCAGAGCCAGGTGCTCCCCACCGGGGAGATCCGGATCGACGCGCGGACCTTCTACATCAGCTCGAACAGCGTGGTCCGCACGACCGACGAGTTCGAGCAGATCCCGCTCTGGACCGACGGGCGCAAGATCGTGCGGCTCCGCGACGTGGCCCGCGTCGTGGACGGGCAGCGGTGGCGCACCAACGTGGTCCGCGCCGAGGGCCGGCGCGCGGTGTACATGCCCCTGTTGCGCCAGGGTGGGGCCAGCGCGGTCACCGTGGTGGACAACGTCCGCGAGTTCCTGCCGAAGCTCCACGAGCGCGGCGCGGTCCCCGACGACGTCGAAGTGGAACTGGTGTTCGACCAATCGCAGTACGTGCGCGAGGCGATGGGCAACCTGCGGTACGAGGGGATCGCCGGGGCGGTCCTCGCGTCGCTCGTCGTGCTCCTGTTCCTGGGCAGCTTGCGGGGCACCGCGATCGTCGCGCTGGCGATCCCGCTCTCGGTGCTCGCGGCCCTGAGCGGCCTGTACTTCGCCGGGCACACGCTCAACATCATGACGCTCGGCGGGCTCGCGCTGGTGCTCGGCCGGGTGATCGACGACTGCATCGTGGACATCGAGAACACGAGCCGGCACCTGGGGATGGGGAAGCCCCCCCGGGAGGCGGTGACCGACAGCGCGCGCGAGATCTCGGGGCCGGTGCTGATGGCCACGGTCGCCACCATGATCGTGTTCGCGCCGGTGGCGATGATGGAGGGGATGGGGAAGTACCTGTTCCTGCCGCTCGCGGTCGCGGCGTGCATGGCGATGGCCGCGAGCTACTTCGTCGCCCGCACCGTTTCGCCGCTGTGCTGCTCGCTCTTCCTGAAACCGCACGGGCACCCCGAG
>DASWYH010001374.1:0-3824 GCA_036405095.1 Gemmata sp.
AACCGACCGCGACGGGTTCCAACAGCCCGGAGCGCAAGAAGCTCCTGCTCGTCGCGTACCTGCTGCGCCAACTCGCCGACCAGATCACGCACCCGGTCTTCCTGGAAGCGATCGAGGCCGGCGAGAAGTACGCCGATGGGCTGATCTCGCACTCGGAAATGTGGGCCGTCGAGGAGCGGGCCGCGGAGGTCTACGACAGCCGGGCGTTCCGGCCGCGAGCGGCTCAGGACGCGGCCATTTTTGCCCAGCGCTACCTCTACGAACAGAACGAAACTTCGGAAATGGTCGTGTGGGCGTTCGCGTCTCGCGCGGTGCGGCTGTCGAAGGCACGGGGCAAACGCGCCGAAGAGGTCCGGTCCAAAGCGGGAGCAGAAATGAAAGCGCTCATCCGCCGCCTCATCAACGAGGTCCACGGGAACCCGTTCCGGCCGGTTACGTTCGCCCCCGAGTGGCGCACGGAAACCGCCGTGGCGCTCGCACATCAGATGTACGAATCGCGTGACTTTAGCGCGATGCCGATTCTCGCCGACGCACTCCAGGACGCGGGGTGCGACCACCCGGACGCGCTCGCGCACTGCCGGGACGCGAACCAATTACACATCCGCGGGTGTTGGGTCGTCGATCTGGTGCTGGGCATGGTGTAAGGCGCAATCACGCCCCAACATGCCAGGAGAACGAGCGTGTTCACACTGTCGCGAAGTGAGGTGCGCGAACTCGACCGCCGGGCGGTCGAGGAGTTCGGCGTTCCGGGCGTGGTGCTGATGGAGAACGCCGGCCGCGGGGCCGCGGAACTGTTGATGCGCCTCAACCCCGAGCGAAAAGCCACGGTGGTACTGTGCGGCCCGGGGAACAACGGCGGCGACGGGTTCGTCATCGCGCGCCACCTCGACAACGCCCGGTGGCCGGTGTGCGCGTGGGTGTTCGCTTCGGCAGAAAGCTTCCCCGGGGACGCGGCGACGAACTACCAGATCGCGGAACGGAGCCGCCGCGGGCTGATCCAAGCCGGCCCGGGAACGCCAACGGTTCATTCCGTCGAGATCCTCGCGAAGACGCACCTGAACTCGAAGACGTGGGTCGTAGACGCGCTGTTCGGCACCGGGCTTTCCCGCGCGCTCGCTTCGCCACTGAGCGAACTCGTGGAGCGGGTCAATGCGTCCGGTTGTCCGGTTCTCGCAATCGACATTCCCTCCGGGCTCGATTGCGACACCGGCGAGCCGCTCGGCCCGACCGTGCGCGCCACACACACGGCCACCTTTGTGACCCACAAACGCGGCTTCCTCAACCCCGGTGCGCAGGCGTGGACCGGCGAAGTTCACGTGATTGACATTGGCGCACCGCGGGCACTGGTCGACCAATACCGGCGGCGCACGAACATTTAGAGCGAGCACATGGAAGCACTACAGTTCCTCTCGGCGAAGGACTCCAAGCGACAGCCCATTTACGCCCTCGTCGGCGACGAGGACTTCCTCAAGCGCCACGTGCGCGAGCGCATCATCACCGTCGCCATCGGCAGCGAAGACCCGTCGTTCGCGGTGAGCGCCACCCCGGGCGACAAGCTCGACTTCTCGACGGTCCGCAACGAACTCGAAACGCAACCCTTTCTGGCCCCGTGTCGGGTGGTGATCGTGGAGAGCGCCGACAAGTTCGTCACCGACAACCGCCCGGCGCTCGAAGCCTATTTCGCGAAGCCCAGCGCGGTCGGGGTGCTGGTGCTCGACGTGAAAACGTTCCCCGAGAGCACGAAGCTCGCCAAGGCGCTTCCGGAGCCGGCCAAGATCGCGTGCAAGGCGCCGCCGGAGTACAAGATCGCGTCGTGGTGTACCGAGTGGGCCAAAACCGCGCACAAAAAGAAGCTCCCGGTGGACGCGGCCGAACTGCTCATCGAGCGGGTCGGCGGCTCAATGGGCCTGCTCGACCAGGAACTCGGGAAGCTCGCGAACGCGGTCGGTGCGAAGCCCGGAATCGCGGCCGAAGATGTTGAAGCGCTGGTCGGGCGCAGTAAGGCCGCAAACGTGTTCCGCATTCTCGACGCGATCGGCGAAGGGAAGCCTGGCGAAGCGCTGAGCATATTGCAAGAGCTGTTCGGCGAGGGCGAAGACCCGATGGCGGTGCTCGGCCCGCTTACGGCCCAACTCCGGAAGCTCGCGCTCGTCGGCCGCCTTCACCTGGTGGAAAAGGTCGCACTCGGCGCCGCAATGGATGCGGCGAAGGTGCCAACCTGGGGAAACGGAAAGGTCCGCGTCGGCTTCGAAAAGCAGATGCGGCACCTCGGCGGCGCCCGGCTGCTCAAACTCCCGGACTGGCTGGTCGAAATCAATCACGGGCTGAAAGGCGGCAACCCGCTCCCCGAGCGCGTGCAGGTCGAGCGCCTGATTGTGATGCTTGCCCGTCCGCGCGAGGACGTGAAGAAATAAGGTGACGAACGCCCTTCTCCTGTTCCTGTGCTCCCAACTGGGCTCGGTCCACAAAACATCCGCCCCGAGGGCTGTCGCGGTTCGGTGTGAGCCGCACCACGCCTCATCGCCGGCGCCGAAACACCCAGAGCTCCAGAATGAAATCTGTTCAGGTGTCACGCAGTCAGTGGTTGTGGGCAGCGAATGCGCGAGCGGCAGGGGAGGTTCGGGCTGTGCCGCGGATCGCGGTGATTTTGGTTTTGCCCCAACTGGTCCATTGGGCGAAACAACGGCCTCGAGCCGGTGGGGCACGCTGCGCGCCTGTGTGGTCATTTCACCGCCCGGTGCTCACCAGCGTCTGGCCGGGTGTCCGCTCGGTGGATCGGACATCGTGAAGATTTGAATTTTACTTGTTGATTGTTGGCATTGTCTTTCCGCCGCACATGGGGGCTCGGGTCAGGTTCGGCCGGGTTCGCAAATGGGTGAACGCATTCTGACTGGGTGCGTGGGGGGCGGCGTACACCTCGACGATCTCCGGTCCCGAGGGCGCCTTCGGGGTGGCGATCAGGAACTTGGTGACGCCGCCGGGAGGCCCATTGGAGCGCTCCTGGCTCAACCGTAGAACCCGCAAAATATCAGGTGCAAATTAACCATTCCACAAACCGCGGGTGACCTGTTCGCTTGACTCGTTTTCAGATCAGCCCGAGCACCTTGTCCATCTGCGCAGAAACCTTCTTGAGGTGCTCCTCTCCCCCGCCGCCCACTTCAGCGGTGGCCCAGCCGTCGTAGCCGACCTCCGCCAGCGCCTTCAGAACCTCGGGCCAGTTCTCGTCGCCCTCGCCGATTGCGACCCACTCTTTCGTTTTGCTGTAGCCCTTGAAGTCGAACTTGAGCATTCGCTTTCCGAGCTTGCGAATCCACTCGGCGGGCGGAACCCCGTACTTGATCATGTTCGAGCAGTCGAAGTACGCGCCCACGAACTCGCTCTTGAAGTCATCGACGTACTGAATCAGTTGCTCGGGCTTCGTGATGAAGTTGTTCCACACCACCTCGATCGCGATCCGCACCTTCAGTTTCTCGGCGAGCGGGAGCACCTTTTTCACTTCGGCTTGCGACCGCTCGTAGCACTGCGCGTAGCTCACCTCTTTGTTGACCACGCCGGGAACGAGCAGCACCGTGTCCGCGCCGACCGTTTTGGCGTCTTCGAGTGCGCCCTTGAGCGCGGCGAGGCCCCTGGCGCGGACCTTTTCATCGGGGTGCGAGAGCGTGTCGGACCAGTGAACCGAGTCGATGACGCCGTGAATCGCGACGCCGGTTTCCTTGCTCGCTTTGACGAGGCTGTCCAGGTCTTTGGTGCCCGGGCTGTCGATCTCCACACCCAAGAAGCCGCACTTCTTCGCGAGCGCGAGCCGCGCGAGGTGGTCCCCGCCT
>DASWYH010001375.1:0-4429 GCA_036405095.1 Gemmata sp.
GCGCGGGCGGCGCCCGGTTTCGGCGCGGGCACCAGCTGTTCCAACTCGGCGCGGGTCGTCTTCAACTCGTCCAGGAGCTTGACCGCGGGCGCGGGGTCGCTCACGTCGGCCCGGTTGAAGCGCGAGCTGCTCAGCACGCCGAACAGCGCGTAGTAGTCCTTCGTCGGGATCGGATCGAACTTGTGGTCGTGGCACCGGGCACAGCTCACCGTGAGGCCGAGGACCGCTTTGCCGAACACGTCGATCTGGTTGTCGATGCGGTCCGCGTACTCGGCGCGCGAATCGACGGGCGAGTGCTTCGCCTCGCCGAGCCACCAGAAGCCGGTCGCCACGAGCGAATCGTTGGTCCCGTCCTTCGCCCGGCGCGGGTTCGGGAGCAGGTCGCCCGCCACGTGCTCCGTCAGGAACGTGTCGAACGGCACGTCCGCGTTGAGGGCGCGGATCACGTAATCGCGGTAGCGCCAGGCGTCCGGGATCTCGAAATCGAACTCGTGGCCGTAGGTCTCCGCGTACCGCACGAGGTCGAGCCAGTGCCGGCCCCAGCGCTCCCCGTACTGCGGCGAGGCGAGCAGCTTATCGACCACCTTTGCGAATGCGTCGGGCGCGTCATCTTTGAGAAACGCATTGGTGTCGGCCGGGGCGGGCGGGAGCCCGATCAGGTCGAAGTACGCCCGGCGGATGAGGGCCCGCTTTTCCGCGCGCGGGGCGAACGTGAGCCCTTCTTTTTCGAGCTTCGCGAGCAGGAACGCGTCGATCGGGTTGGTGACCAGCCCTTGATTCGCGCTCGGCGGAACGGTCGGCCGTTTGATCGGTTGGAACGACCAGTGCGTTTTCGCCCGGTTCGGGGGGCCGGGAAGCGGACCCGGTCCGGGGGCGCCCCCGTCGTCGGGCCACGGGGCACCGCCTTTGACCCACTCCGTGAGCGTGGCGATATCGGCCGCTGAGAGCTTGCCCTTAGGGGGCATCTTGATCTCGCTGTTGTAGCCCACCACCTCAATGAGCAGACTTTTCTCGGGGGCGCCGGGCTTCACGGCCGGGCCGTTATCGCCCCCGTGGGCGAATGCCGCTTTCCGGTCGAGCCGCAGCCCGCCTTTTTGTTTCTTGGCGTCGTGGCAGCTCGTGCAGTTCGCGACCAGGATCGGGCGCACCTTCTTTTCGAAGAACTCGGTGTCGACCGGTTCCGCACCGCGGGCGGCGGGGGCGAGCAGCAAGGTGGCGACGAGCGCGGCAATTCGCATAGGGTAGAACCCGGGAACGGATGAGAGGCGGGAGTGTTATCATCCGGTATGCGCCCCGCGGGTTCAAGCGAAACCGCCCCGTGCGGGTGACGTTCTTCAGGTAAGTTGTGTGCGCCCCGGCGGGGCGCACCACGCTACCCCGAGGGCACGATGGCTTCCGAATCCGAGGCACCGGGTGCGGCCGACTACGCCGTGACCGCACTCAGCCCGGCGCTGATCATGCTGATGGTCGGCAGCCTCGTGTTCTTTTTGGTGGAGGTGCTGTACGCCGGGCGGTACTCGGACCGGCTCCTCTACACGATGTTCTTCTTCGTGCTCGGGGCCGTTCTCGTCGCGCGCATTTCCATTCAGTACGACGCGGCCCGGGCGACCATTTACGGCTTGGGGCTCGCGGTCGTCACCTACCTCGCGCTGCTGGCCTACGTCGAGTACCCGTCGGGGTGGCTGAAGTCGTGGGGCTGGCTCGTGAACCTCGGGCTGCTCGCGCTGATCTGGGGGAGCGCGCACAAGCTCACCTGGGACTGCACCCACATTGACGAAAAGGCGAACGCGAGCGGGCGCGGGCTGCTCTCGGCCGCCGGACTGGACGCCGACGAACCCGCCGAGGACGCCCCCGTTCCTCCGAACCGCGGACCGGCGCCCGCGCCCCCGAAACGCAAACGGGGCGGGAAGAAGGCGCCCAAGAAGCACGATTCGCGGTTGTGGGACTGGATCGAGCGGTACAAAGCGCACCGCGAGGGCGAGCGCAAGCGCGGGCACACGCCCGGCGTGTGGGTGCTCTACTTCGCGCTGGCCGCGCTGCCGCTGTTCGCGCTCGGTCAGTCGCTCATCGACCCGGCCGACGAGGCCCGGCGCCGGGCCACGTTCCTTCAGATGGCGGTCTACATCGGGAGCGCGCTGGGGCTTCTCGTGACCACGAGTTTGCTGGGCGTGCGGCGCTACCTGCGCCAGCGCAACGCGAAGGTGCCCGCCGCGATGACCGCGAGCTGGCTCGTTTTCGGGGGCGCGCTGGTCGCCGGGTTCCTGGTGCTCGGGGCGTTCCTCCCGCGCCCGCACTCGGAGGTGCCGTGGTTCGGGATCGAACGGGCCGGGAAGTCGAAGCGCGACGCCTCCCGGTACGCGCAACTCGGCGACTCCGCCGGGGAGGGCGACGGGCGCGGCGGCAACAAAACGAAGGCCGGCGACGGCTCCGCGAGCGGCAAAGGCGGCAAACCCGGGGGCGGGTCGAAAGGCGCGAAGGGCGGCAGCGGTAAAGGCTCCGAGGGAAAGGGCGGCAGCGGCAAAAAGAGCAACCAGTCCGGCGGAAACGACAAGGGCAGCGGCAAAGGGACCAACAGCGACGGTGACGCCAAAAAGGACGACGAGAACGAGCCGAGCGGGAGCGACCCGGACCGCGAAGGGGACGACGCCCAGGACGGCGACGGTCACCGCGAGCGGAACAGCGGTTCGCCGCCGGAGGCACCGAACGGCGCGCTCGCGAAGATCGCCGGCGTGGTGAAGTGGATCGTGTTCGCGCTGGTCGCGGTGGCGGTGATTTTCGCGCTGTTTTTCGGGGCGCTGAAGTACCTCGCGCCCTTCACGGATTGGGCACGGCGCTGGCTCGAGGGCGTTCGCGCGTGGTGGCAAAGTCTGTTCGGGGGCGGGAGCCGGAGCCGGAAAGCCGCCGCGGCGCCCGAAGCCGCCCCCCCGGCACCGGTGCGGCCCCCGCCGTTCCGCGCGTACTCGAACCCCTTTGCGGACGGAACCGCCGAGGGCCGCGACCCGGCGGAACTCATCGCCTACACCTTTGAAGCCGCCGATGCGTGGGCCTGGGACCGGGCCGCGGGCCGGGAAGCGACCGAGACCCCGCTGGAGTTTGCGGCCCGGGTCGGGGCCGCGTTTCCCGATCGCGCGCAGGCGCTGAACCGGCTCGCGCTGCTGTACGCGCGAACGGCCTACTCCGAACGCCCCATTCCCGACAATGCGCTCGCGCTTCTGGAAGACGTGTGGGAGCAGTTGGTTCACGGAGCGGGCGTGGGCGTTTAGGCGCCCGCACCCGTGAACCCAGTAGTTTCAAGTGGTCAGTGGTCAGTGGTCAGTGGTCAGTGGTCAGTGAGGCGAATAGACGCGGTGCAAGCACCGGGATTGGAAATGCCCACAGACCCGGCTCCACTCCCGACTGACCACTGAATACTGACCACCGGAAACTACCGGGATCGCAATCCGCCCGGTGCGGTCACTCCCGCCGCAGCGCGGGGATGACCGGGACCCGCAGAACCCCGGCGGTCGCCGCTGACGCCACTGCGAGCCCCACCGCGAGCACGAGCCCGAGCAATCCCGCGAGCCGGAGCCACGGGATCGACGCGCCGCTCAGGACGTGCGGGGCGACCGATGCGAGCGCGGTCAGCACCCCGATCCCCAACCCGAAGAGCAGCAGCAGCCCGTTCTCGACGATCACGAGCACCTGAAGCGCCCGGGGGCGGTAGCCGACGGCACGCAGGAGCGCGAGTTCGCCCACTCGCTCCCACACGCCGCGCAGAACGACCACCGCGAGCCCCAAGACGCCGAGCAGGAGCCCGAACCCGCCGAGCAACTGGAACGTCGAGAGGTACGCGCCGATCACCGCCTGGAACGCCGCCACCTTGTCGCGCGCCGGCGTCGCGGCCAACCCGTTCGAGCGGAACCCGATCTCCAGTGCCCGCGCGACCGCCGCTTGTTTGTCCGCGGGCGTGCGGATCAGGAACGCCCGGTAACCGCTCTGCTTGGGAAAGGCTTTCACAAACGCCGCTTCGCCGGTAATCACCTCGCTCTGGAACGGGCTGTCCACGAGGGTCCCGACGATGCGGAACCGCACCTCGGAGCCGTCGGCGCCGGGCATCGTGAACTCGTCGCCGACGGCCTTCTTGAGCATCCACTGCGCGGTGTTGTTCTCGCAGAACACCGGCACGGCGTCGTTCGGCGCCGGCTTCGTGAGCAGCAGCCAGGGGTTCGCCTTTTCCTCGGCGGACGCGGCTTCCGTCATGTAGAACTTGAACCCGCCCCGTGCGATGAGGGCATCGGGCGCCCCCAGCACCCGCGGCCGGGCGGCCTGAAACAGGTTCATGCAGCTCGCGTCGTCGCCCCCGCGCAGGCGCAACGAGAACACCTCCTCCAGACCGCTTTCGAGCGCCGCTTTCGACGCGAGGTACGCGGGCGTCTCGGGCGGCGCGTCG
>DASWYH010001376.1:0-4254 GCA_036405095.1 Gemmata sp.
TGATCCCGATCCGCGACGCCCGGCTGAACGAAACGATCGGGTACGAGAACGAAACGCCGTGAGAGGGGCGGGCCTGTGGGCTGCGAAACGGGGCGCGGTCACCCGCTCGCGCCCCGCACCCCGGGCGCGGGGCGAACGAAAGACAATTGCTCGTTGGGTTCCTGATTGCACCGGTACACGATCCACTGCCCGTTGAGTAACGATGGCCGACACGAACTTCCGACCCGCCGACCCGCGCCCGCCGCGCTTCCCGTTCGTCACGGTGGGCGCGGCGCTCGGGGTGCTGTTCGCGTTCCTGTTCCTCATGTGGGTCGTGACGACCACCGAGGACCGCGCGGACCAGCAACGGGCCGCGGACACGAAGGCCGAGCCGAAACCGGACCCGGACACGAAGCTCGACGAGGTGAAGGCGCGCAACGAGGCCGCCCTCAACGGCGTCGGGGCGAAGATGTCGCGCGACGAGGCGCGCGCCGCGCTGCTGGCGAAGCTGAAGGGGCCGAACGACAAGATGCCGTTCCCGGCCCTTGAACCCGCCCCGCCCCCGGCGCCCAAGAAGGACACAGAGGAGAAGAAGCCGTGACCGCGGTCGATATCGCGCTGTTCGCCACCGTGATCGGCTCGATGGCGCTGTTCGGCGGCGCCGCGGTGCTCGCGCTGAGCTGGGCGTTTCGCGACGGCCAGTTCGACAACTTCCAGCAGGGCGCGCGGTCGATCTTCGGGCCGGACGAGCCGATCGGCGAACCGACCGATGCGTTCCCCGGCGCGGCCCCGCCCGCGCGCGAAGGCGTGCCGACCGCGTAACGAGCACGGTCCGTCAGTTATGATTAACCGAACACAAGAAGAGTGGGGATCGATCCGACATGGCCGCGTCCGCTGAGCTCTCCCAGTACGACCGCACGAAGTCGGCCGCCGAGCGCGCCGCGATTGATGCGTCGTGCCGCGGCCCGGTGCTGGTCTTCGCGTCCAGCGCGGTGTTCTGGCTGCTCGCCGGGTCGGTCCTGGCGATGCTCGCGTCGGTCAAGCTCCACAGCCCGTACTTCCTCACCGGTTCGGCCGAACTCACGTTCGGGCGCGCCCGCATGGCGCACCTTCAGGCGGTCGCGCTCGGCTGGGCCACGTTGGCGTCGATGGCCGCGTGCCTGTGGCTCATGTGCCGGCTATCGCGTGCGGAACTCCCGTACCCGAAGCTCCTGTACCTCGCGGGCGCCATCTGGAACGTGGGGGTCGTGATCGCGGTCGTCGGCATCCTCCTCGGCGACGGGCAGTCGGTCGAGTGGCTCGACGCGCCGCGGTACGCGGCCCCGTTCTTCGTGTCCGGGTTGGGGATCGTGTCGGCGTGGGTGGTCGCCGTGTTCCGGCGCCGCCGCGAGGCGCACGTGTACGTGACGCAGTGGTACATTCTGGGCTCGGTGTTCTGGTTCCCGTGGCTGTACCTGGTCGCGCAGTTCGCGATCTTCTGGGCACCGGTTACTGGCGTGGTGCAGCCGATCGTGAACTGGTGGTTCGGGCACAACGTACTCGGGCTGTGGTTCACGCCGATCGCGGTGGGCACGGCGTACTACCTGATCCCGAAGATCATCGGGCGCCCCGTCCACAGCTACTACCTCAGCATCATCGGCTTCTGGTCACTCGCGCTGTTCTATGCGTGGGCGGGGATGCACCACCTGATCGGCGGACCGATCCCGGCGTGGCTCGCGACCGCGAGCACCGTGGGCAGCATGATGATGATCATCCCGGTGCTGGCGGTGGCGATCAACCACCACATGACGATGCTGGGGCACTTCCACCGGCTGCGGTACAGCCCGGCGCTGCGGTTCACCGTGTTCGGGGCGATCTCGTACACCCTGGTGAGCCTCCAGGGGTCGTTCATGTCGCTGAAGTGGTACAGCGAAACGGTCCACTTCACGCACTACATCGTCGCGCACGCGCACTTCGGCGCGTACGCGTTCGTGACGATGATCCTGTTCGGGCTGTTCTACTACATGATCCCGCGGCTCACCGGGCGCGAGTGGCCGAGCAGCGTCCTGATCCGCATCCACTTCTGGTGCGTGTCCACCGGCATCATCGCCTACGTGGTGGGGCTGTCGGTCGGCGGGTGGTGGCAGGGGATCATGATGAACAACCCGGATGTGCTGTTCGCGCGCACGGTCCTGTACACGCAGCCGCACCTGTTCGCGCGGTCGCTCGCGGGCGGGTTGCTCACGATCGGGCACTGCGCGTTCGCGACCTCGTTCGTGATGAACCTGGCCGGGTGGGGCAAGCGGCGCGGTGGCCCGACGCTGTTCACGCAACCGGTCGAAGAAAAGAAATAAGACAGAACGGCCACAAAAAGGCACAAAGAGCACAAAAGAAGCCGAAGGCAAAGAGTTGAATTCAGAGCCCTTCTTGTTCTTGGTTTTCTTTTGTGCCCTTTGTGCGTTTTTGTGGCCGCTCTTGGTTCTCGTTGAATGAGGGAACGATGGATCGCGGGATGGTGATCTTCCTCGGCGCGCTGCTCACGTTCTCGTCGAGCTGGCTCGGGCTCATCGTGTTCCCGTTCTGGCAGTTGGGCCACGAGAAGCCGTACCAGAAGGAGAGCGGCGACGCCCCGTACCCGCGGCCCCTTTCGGGCACCGAGGTCGCGGGGATGCACGTGTACCAGCACAACGGGTGCATGTACTGCCACTCGCAGCAGGTGCGCAGCGCGCGGTTCGGGAGCTGGACCGACGCCGACGGCGTCGAGCACACCGGTGCCGACATCAAGCGCAGCTACGGGCTGCGCCGCACCGTCTCGCGCGACTACATCTACGACAACCCGACCATGCTCGGGACCATGCGCACCGGGCCGGACCTCTCGAACATCGGCGTGCGCAACCCGTCGGCCCCGTGGCACCACACGCACCTGCTCAACCCGCGGTCCGCGAACGCGTGGAGCATCATGCCCTCGTTCCCGTTCTTCTACACCCGCGAGAAGGTCGTCGGCGCGCGGAGCGACAAGGCGCTGTCACTGGGCCGCGAGTGGACCGTCGATCCCGGCTACCGGTGGCGCCCGGGCGCGAAAGAATGGGACCAGATCCTGGCCGCCCGCGGTCCGGAGCTGGTCGCGGCGTACTCCGCCGGCCGGGGCGCCGCGCCCGACCTCGGAACGCAGGAGGGCAAGAAGCTGCTGTTGGACTTCTGGCTCACGACGCCGGAAGAGGAGCACCAGGTGGTTCCGAACGCGGACGGTGAGGCGCTGGTCGCATATTTGCTCGCCTTGCGGAAAGCGGAAGTCCCACTGCCGGAGGCGAAGGAATGAGCGACACCAACCCGACCAACGCGCCGATCAACACCGACGCGCCCGTGGTGCGCACCGGCGGCGACTCCGTCCAGGACCTGCACCGCGCCCACATGGCGCAGATGAACGACCCGGTGATGGTCACCGCCGACGGGGTCGACGACACCGCGGTGGACGAGCCCGGCGCCGGGGGCGCGGACTCCGTGCAGTCGATGCACGACGTGCTCATGCGCGAGCAGGCGGAACCGCGGGACGGGTTCGAGCCGGTGCCGTTCTGGGTCGCGGTGGTGTGCGGCGGGCTGCTCATGTGGGGCGGGTACTACATCGGCGCCAACTCCGCCGACTTCCGCGCCGACGTGTACGACGAACCCAACCCGGTCGCGACCCCGGTGGCCGGGCCGGTCGTCGATCCCGATCCGCAAACCGTCGAGGAGCTGAAGGCGATCGGCGGGCGCAAGTACGCGGCGATCTGCGCCGCGTGCCACCTCCCGGAGGGCACGGGCAAGCCGGCGGAGAACATCCCGCCGCTCGACGGCTCGAACTGGGTGGCGGGGGACCAGTCCTCGCCCGCGCGGCTGTCGCGGATCGTGCTGTACGGGCTGAAAGGCCCGATCGAGGTGAAATCGGCCGCCGCGCCGCGCACCTCGTGGGGCGCGGCGGCCATGCCACCGCACGCGGACCAGCTCAAGGATTACGAGATCGCGGGCGTGCTGACCTACGTGCGCAACAGTTGGTCGAACAAGGCCGACCCCGACGACAAGAAGCCCGCGATCACCGCCGCGACCGTGCGCGCCGCCCGCACGAAAGAGGGCAAGCGCGACTCGGTCACCGCAGACGAATTGCTCGGCAAGTTCCCGCGCGATTTCGCCGACCCGGCCGCGCCGAAGTGAGCCCAGGGTGGCGCCCGCGAATGCGTACTGGCCCGGGGCTGAGGTAAAGAGGGTTCTGTTTACCCCGAAGGGGGGCCTCCCATAGCCCGGGCTCGCGCAGCGCACCCG
>DASWYH010001377.1:0-5855 GCA_036405095.1 Gemmata sp.
GCAGCGAGGGCACACCGGGCGAGTTCCAGGGCGGGTTCGTTCAGCAGGAGATCGTGACCGCCCGCAAGCGCCGGCTCAGCCGCGAGAAGTACCTCGCGCGGGCGCAGGCGGCCGAGTTCGTCGCGCTCGCCCAGCAGCACCGGGTGGTCAACGACATCCGCCGCGCGTACTGGCGGGCCGCCGGGGCGGCGCGGCTCGTCGGCGTCCGCGAACAACTGGTCAAGAACGCCGGGGACCGCGTGGTCACCACCGACGAGATGTTCAACGTCGGGCAGGCGAACGCGGTGGACGTGCGGCAGGCCCGGGTCGCGCTCCAGCGGGTCCGGCTCGAGCTCCTGACGGCGACCAACGACCGCGACCGATACCGCCGCGAGCTGGCCGCGCTCGTCGGCGCGGACCTGCCGCCCGGACCGCTCGCCGATCCGTTCGATGCGGCGCTGGAGCCGCTCGACTGGGACGCATCCCTGGCGTACACGGTGGCCGAGAGCCCGGAGGTGCGCGAGGCGACCGCGAAGCTCCAGGCCGACCGGATCACCGTGGACCGCGAGCGCCGCGAGCCGATCCCCAACGTGACCGTCCGGGGCGGGCCGGGGTACGACTTCACCGAGAACCGGACCGTGGTCAACGCGCAGGTGTCGCTCCCGGTGCCGCTCTGGAACCGGAACCAGGGCACCGTTCGCCAGGCGCAGGCCGACCTCCTGCGCCAGCAGGCCGAGGTGCGCCGGATCGAGCTGCGGCTCGGCCGCGATCTCGCGCTGCACTTCCAGCAGTACCTGACCGCGCGCCAGCACGTCGAGGCGTACCGGGCCACAATTCTGCCCGAAGCGGAGAAGGCGTATCAGGCCCGGCTCGGCGCGTACCGGGAGCGGCGCGAGACGTGGGGCAACGTGCTGGACGCGCAGCGCGAGCTCTACATGCGCCAGGCCGAGTACACGCAGAACCTGGTGACGTGGCGCGAGCAGCGGACGCTGATCGAGGGCTTCCTGCTGACCGGCGGGCTGGACGCGCCACCCAACCCGGTCCCGCCGGGGCACATCGACGCGACCCCGCAGCCGCGCTGAACCCGGTCCCGATGCGCCGGACCTTCGCCCCACTTCGCGAGCCGACCATGAGCACGAACAACACCCGGCGCGAGTTCCTCCTCTCCGGCGCGGCGACCGCGGGCGGGGCGGCGGTCGGCACCGACGCGCCGGCCGCCCCGCCCGCAAAAGGTGGCGCGTTCGCGGGCTACTCGCGGTGGAAGCCGACGTTCGGCGGCCCGCCCGCCGCCGACCACTACCTCGGCAAGTTGGTCCCCGGGCTGCGCGCCGCCGGGCTCGCGCCGGTACCGGTCGAGGCGCCCGACTTACCGAAGCTGCCGTTCAAGATGGTCGGCGGGGTAAAGGAGTTCGAGCTGCGCTGCACGCCCGTGAAGCGGGAGTTCCTGCCCGGCTACCCGATGGACGTGTGGGGGTACAACGGCACCATGCCCGGCCCGCTCGTCGAGGCGAATCAGGGCGACCGGGTGCGGTTCGTGGTCCACAACGAACTGCCCGAGCCGACCAGCGTCCACTGGCACGGGCTGGAACTGCCCGTGCAGTACGACGGGGTGCCGGGGCTGACGCAAGACCCGATCATGCCCGGCAAGTCGTTCGTATACGAGTTCGACCTGCACCAGACGGGGACGTTCTTCTACCACTCGCACTTCCCGATGCAGGAGGCGTTCGGGATGGCCGGCGGGTTCGTGATCCACCCCAAAGTCGCGTTCGATCCGCCGGTGGACCGGGACTTCTACCTGATCTTCCAGAACTTCCAGATCCGGCCGAACCAGACGATCCCCGACTCGATGGCGATGGACTGGAACTGGCACACGATCAACGGGCGGAGCGGGCCGTTCACCACGCCGCTGGTGGTGAAGCACGGCGAGCGGGTGCGGGTGCGGCTGATGGACTTCAGCCCGATGCAGCACCACCCGATCCACCTGCACGGGCACACCTTCTGGGTGACCGGGCACGAGGGCGCCCGCGCCCCGGCGGCGGCATGGGTGCCGCGGAACAACGCGCTCGTCGGGGTGGCGCAGGCGACGGACTTCGAGTTCGTGGCGTTCAACCCGGGGGACTGGATCTTCCACTGCCACATGGTCCACCACATGATGAACCACATGGTTCGCCAGGTGGGGCCGCGCATCCGTACCGACGCCGATGTGGCGGACTACCAGCGGAACCTCGCGACCCGCCCGGCCCCGCGCCCGGACGCGGCGACCGATCCGAAGTTCGACACGCCGGGTTACCCGCAGCGGATGCAGAACATGTTCATGCCGCCGGAGATGATGAAGCGGGTGACGGGCCGGCGCGAGGTGCGCGGGATGCGGAAGGGCTGGCACATGGGGGTCCATGGGCTGATGACCGTGGTCCGGGTGCTGCCGCCCGAGTTGTACGACCTCGTGATGACCGGCGACCGCGAGGTGCAACCGGGTGCGGTGTTCGACCGCATCGTAACGGGCGACTACGCCAAGGGCTACCAGAAGGGCTGAGCGACGGGGCGCCCGTCCATCGCGGCCCCCGGTCGCTCCGATGAGCCGGCCCGTTAACGGTTCTTGTTGCCCTGGCGCCCGGCCTCGCGGGCCTCAATTAAGAGTCTATCCGGGAAGTTAGGCGGTCTTTTGCATCGGTTTTCGCTCGTATTTGAAGGTCGCCTGAGCTCGACTTGTGCCAATTTTTGGTGCTCTGAAACGCAGAGATTTCAAGGAATTCGCGGTTCACCAAGGGCTTTTTTGACAGGCCGGGTTCGTTGACGAACTCTCGAAACTGCAAAATCCCCTGGTTTTCCGCAACACCCTGCTCGCCGCGACTCGAAAATCGGTACAAGTTGAGCTAAAGGATTCAAAGCAAATTATGTGCGTTGACCCTGGGGCTACAGAGAGATCGGCTCTCGTGGCATATTCCTTTGCTTGTAGGAGGGATGAAGGGATTGACGAGCAGACAACGTCTCAATCATAGATGCCAAGTCTCAGCGGTCGGCGGTGGCCTGGAAGGTGCCACCGTCCAGGCCACCGCTCACTTGCGGAAATTACCGGCACGGGTTGGGTAGCAAGCAATTAGTCGCTCCACCTCGACAACTGTCAGGGGGTGCGTCCGGAGAATGTGGGTGCAAAACGTTGGGGTCTCGGCCAGACTATTGTTGGTGAAGCAAATCCCCTCTCGTGGGTCCGTCATGGTTGACTCCAATAGCTCGATGCCGGCCCCGGCTGCGGACCGCGAAACCCGCATCCGCGGCCTCAGGGAACGGCTCCAACCGCTCCCCGAACAACGCGCACGCCAGATGGCCGAGGCACTCACCGACACGCCACCCGACCAGATCCTCGGGGCGGTCGAATACACACTCCGAAACCACGCCCACCGACTCGCCACCGATGTTCATCAGGCCGCCCTCGACGGCGACAACAAAAGGGGTACGAGGGAGCCAGCCGGGTCTGCCCTCATTGCACCGACGACGCCCGCTTCGTCGAGCACCGGACCCGTACCATCCTGACCGCCAGCGGACCGGCCGAACTCACCCGCGCCTCCTATCACTGTTCGTCCTGCGGAACCGGGCACAGTCCGGCCGACGACACGTTGCGTCTGGACGGCCGCTACAACCCCGGCGTGCAACCCCTGGTCGCCCTGGCCGGGGTTCTCGAGCCGTTCCGCCGGGCCGAACTGTTGCTCGAAGAGTTGGCCGGGTTACGGGTGTCCAAAGAAGCGTGCCGCGTGTTCACCGGGGGCGCGGATCTTCGACCTTGAGAAGGTGGGCGATGCCGTTTGTGAGTTGGAAGGTGGCGCTGAACCCCTTCGCGGTTGTGCATGAGGGGGAAGTGGTCGCATGGCCCGAAAACTGATGGCACAAACGTGCCCAACCAGTCTGACACAAGAGGCATTGCAGGCCCGTCGCTGGGGCGAAGACCAAAAACACGGGGCTTTGGCCTTCGCGCCCGGAAGGGCACCGGGCGCAGCACACGAGCAGAAGCCCTGTGAGCGTCACCCGACGAGGTGGGCTGCGCCCGACGTGGAGCCGAGCGATTAGGCTTTTGTCACCTGCCAGTACTCGAGTTCGACGTCGAGCGGGCGGCCCCAGAACGTCACTATCACAATGACCTTCGGCGGGTCGGTCGGATCTTTCGGGAGGATGACCTCCTTGACATCGCCCTCGGAGTCTTTGAACGACCCTTCTTTGATGCGCACCCGGTCGCCCTTCTCGAACTCGATAACAACTTTCTTCGCGCTCCCCGTATCCGGTCCGACCTTCTCGCCGAGCATCTGCTTCACTTCGGCGTCGGTCATCGGCTCCGGGATCGGCAACTCGTCCTTCTTGTTGCGGAGCTTCAGGAAATCGCCGACACCACTCGTCTCACGGATCAGGTACAACATCCGGTCGTTGAACTCGAGTTCCGCGAAGATGTACCCCTGGAACTTCTTCACCTTGCGCTCGACCTTGCGTTCAACAGTCGTGTACTCGCCGGTCTTTTTGTCCTTGACCTTGACCGCACGTTTTTCGGTGACCTTATCCACGGGAACCAGGATCTGCCCGAAAACGTCTTCGAGCCCCTCGATTGCGACCTTGCGCAGGATCGCGGCCTTGATGGTGTCCTCGCGCCCGCTCTGGACCTTGATCGCGTACCACTTCTTCTTATTCTCCGGCGGCGGGGGCTCGGTCGGCTCCACGATGTCCGTCGGCCCCTCGTCCGGGTCAGCCACCGCTTCGGCACCGGAGATCGTCCCCTCGTCCACGTCAGCGGCTTCCTCGTCCTCGGGAGCTGCCTCGGCTTTCGGCGCTTGCGATTTGGGCTTCTTCGGCTCGGCCTCGACTGCGGGGACCGACGACCAATCGTCAGTTGTCGTTGCGGCTGAGCCACCGGCGGGTTCGGCCCGTTCCGGAGCCTCGCCACTTACCGCGGCGGGGCCACCAGCGCCGGCGGGCGCATCCGCGTCCGCCACATTGGGGTGCGGCTCATCACTCACGGGGGCATCGGTGGTGACGTTATCGCTGTCGCTCATGTTGCATCGGCCGTTCGGCCGCCTCGCGAGTTACCGCGTTACCACTTCGCCTCTCGGACCTGTGCGCCCTTGTCCTGGTTGGTCGCGCGGGCCGGGAGCACCCCGACCGTTTGGCGGCTCAGCAGCCAGCCCCAGAACAGGTCCACCGCGAGGAGGAACACGGTCATCAGCAGCGTCGTGACCAGCACCACGACCGTGTCCTGGGCGAGGCGCTTGCGGGTGGACCAGGACACCTTGTTCATCTCGGCTTCGGTCGCGATCAGGAACTCGGCGAAGTCCGGAACGTTCACGGCACGGAACGCGACCCACAGCGTCACGCCGATGATCAATAGCGGCACAGCGAGCTTGGCGCCCGTCATCACCAGAACGGCGTTCTTCGCCAGTTCGAACTGGTTGACGGGGTGCGCGACCCCGTTCCGGAACTCGGTTTTGGTGAGCGTGGCCGGCGCCTCCCGCACCTCGAACGGCATGGTGAGCGTCCAGAACTCCGGGACGGTGCCGTTGCTGTAGAGCGACCACGCCCCCGAGCCGCCGAGGATGAGCACCCCCAGGATCGTGAGCCGGCGGACCTTTAGCCCGAGCGACCGCTTGTACTGGTGCGTGGAAAACCACCCCTGTTCTTCGAGCGTGGCCATCCACTTCGCGCCCGTCTGTCCGGTGAAGAACCGCACGGCGAGATAGGCGAGACCCAGCGCGACCACGCCGCCGACGGCCCAACCGGCCTTTCCCTCGATGTTCAGCGCGAACGCACGGCTGATGAAGAAGATCGTGATGGCGGCGGAGACCATCAGGAAGATCCCGCCGTGCATCCCTTTGGGCGGGTTGCTCCCGGCGATCTTCGTG
>DASWYH010001378.1:0-4038 GCA_036405095.1 Gemmata sp.
GTCTCACAGCCGCCCGCCGCGGCCGACCCCGACCCGAAAGCCGCCCCGCCCGCCGGCGTGGAGCGAAAACTCTCCCCGACGCTCAACGAGACGGGGTTCACGGCGGCACCGGCGCCGGTCACCGCGCCCGCGCTCAAATACGAGTTGCTCCCCCGGCCCCGGGACCGCAAGCCGGGCAACGCCGCCGTGGACTACCACCGCGCCCGGCTCCTGCAACCGGGTTGGCCCCGCGACCCCCAAGAAACGGTCAAGCTCAGTGACACGATTCTCAAGTGGGAAGAGGCCCCGATCGATGCGCTGCCGCTCCCCGAGGTGAGGAAGTACCTTGCGACACACACCCAATCGTTCCGCGCGCTCGATTCCGCCGCGAAGGCCGACCGGTGCGACTGGGAACTGGACACCAAACTGTCGGTGAACAACATCGACGGGCTGCTGACCGAGGTGCAAGCGTTCCGCGAACTGGCCCGGTTCCAGAAGCTGCGCGCCCGGGTCGCGCTCGCGGAGGGGAACTTCGACGAAACGGTGCGCCACATCCAAACCGGGATGCGGCTCGGCAAAGACGTCGGCGAAGGCCCGACGCTGATCCACACGCTCGTCGGCATCGCGGTGGGGAGCACCTTTTTGGGCGAGGTGGAGCACCTGATCCAGCGCCCGAACGGCCCGAACATGTACTGGGCGCTGACCACGCTCCCGCGCCCGATCATCGACCCGCGGGTGTCGTTCGAGGGCGAGGGGCGGCTGTTCGACAACCTGTTCCCGAACGCGAAGTTGCTCGAAAAAGGCCCGGTTTCCGCGAACCGCGCCAACGACCTGCTCGACGAGATGATGACCGCGTTCCAGGCGATGGGGCGCCCGGACGACCAGCACGTGGGCCTCGGCGGGCTGGGCACCGCGGCTTACGCGGCGCTCACCGCTCCCGGCGCGCGAAAGCAGTTGCTCGCGCTCGGGTTCGACGCCGCCACCGTCGAGAAGATGCCCGCGGGGCAGGCGGTGGCGCTGCGCTCGATCGCGATCTACCGTTCGCTCAACGACGACCAAACGAAGTGCTTCAGCCTCAGTTACCCCGACGCTCGCGCGGAACTCGCGAAGGTCAAGGAGCGGGCCGAGAGGTTCCGCAAGGACAGCGGCGACCCGATCGTGGTGACGTTCTCGATGAACGTGCCCGCGTTCGAGAAGGTGTTCGAGGCGCACGCCCGGGTGAACCGCCGGGTCGCGCTCCTGCGGACCGTCGAGGCCGTGCGCGCACACGCCGCAGCCAATGAGGGCAAGCTCCCCCAGGCGCTTGCGGACATTAAAGTGGTGCCGGTTCCGGAAGACCCGAACACACTCAAGCCGTTCGAGTACACGGTGAAGGACCGCACCTTCACGCTGACCGGCCCGCCCCCGGCGGGTGAGAAGCCCCACGCCACCAACAACGTCCGCTACGAGGTCACCCTGCGCGCGAAGTGAGGTCGGTGCGGGCATTGGCCTCCCGGTGATGAAGTACACGCCGCGGCGCGGGAGAGATGCGAGGAGGCTGAGAAGAAATGGCAGGCTGAGGGCGGGCAGCAGGCCGCCAGCACTCTTCGTTCCAGAACCAACCAAGGAGCAGCGGGCTCAGTAGAAGAGGCGTGAGCGGTAGCGCTGTCACTCGTCCACATCCCAAACGACCACTTTGCCCGTGTCGCTCCCGGCCGCCGCGAGTGTCCCGTCGGGGCTGAAGGCGACGCTCCGCAGCCGGCCCGACTTCCAGGTGTACTTCTTCACCTCCTCCAGCGTCGCCGCGTCGTACACGCGCACGGTTTCGTCGTTGCACGCCGCCGCGAGGCGCTTGCCGTCTGGGGTGTAGGCCAGCCCCGTCAGATCCCGGCGCCCGCCGACCCGGAGTTCGCGAAACGTTTTCCAGTCAGGCCCCTCCCAGGCGTAGAGCCGGCCCCGATAGCGGCCGGCCATCTGAGTCGCGCCCGGAGCGACGAGAAGTTGTCCCGGCCGATCTTGAGGGATCGCGAACTCGCCCACCTGGTCGAACCCGGGCACGCTCAGGATCACCCCGCGGGTCTCGGCACGGTCCGGCGCCCGAAGCACCGCGATCAGCCGGGACGCATCGGGCCAGAGTTCCACGTAGCTGTACTGGTTTGTGCCGAGCTTCGTCTCGCTCACGCGGCTGAGTTTTCCGCCGGTCCCGTGCGCCCACCGGGTGACGGCGACCCTCTCCCTGGCGCCCAGGAAGCTCGACAGCGTCGCCAGTTCCCCACCGGGGATGGCCCGCGCGCGGTCCCCGTGCAGCGCGGCAACCCTCGTCACCGCCCCGCTGACCCACTCGAGTTCGAGTAACTCTTTCCCGGTTTCGAGGGCGAGACGGTCCGGGTCCGGGTAGAAACACAGGTTCTCCACGCGGGCCTTGTACGGTTTGCGCACGGACCCGTCGGCGAGGTCGAACAGCCGAACCCCGCGCTGCTTACGGTCGGCGGCGGCGAGACGTCGGTTGTCGGCCGAAATCACAATCGGCTCCAGCCAGCCGTTTGTTCCATCCAGCACTCGCATACTGAGTTTTCCAGTTTATAGGGGGGGGGTAAGTGATTGAGAAGAATAGCCCCGCGCGGTACAAAATGGCAAGCCTCGTTGCAGTGACGGCAGTCACATCATAACGGATTAATAAACGTCCAGCAAAATTGCAAGGACTATATCTCTGATAATGGCTACCGCCCGAAATTCTCTCTGATGTGACTGCGACTGGTACAATTTCGCTAGCGATGCGAACATGCGGCCGATCGGTATGCTGGGTACGCGCGCATTAAGTAATTACGTCGAACCTCTCTCGGAGCAGGGTTCCCGGCCGGCTCACATCCCTCCCGGCGCCTCAAACAACCTGTCAACGAACGCCGGCTAAGGGCTCGTGACCGCGAGCCCTTAGCCGCGTTGCCGAGGGCCCGACGGTTCGTAGCCGGCACCTCAAACCCGGCGGGTACCGGCGACATCGGGGTTCACCCAGTTCGGGAGCGGTTCGCCCTTCACGCCCGCGAGCAGGTTGTTCGCGCACAGTCGGGCCATCGCGTTCCGCGTGTCGTTCGTTGCGCTCGCGATGTGGGGAACGATGAGGCAGTTGGGGAGCTTGTAGAGTTCGTGATCGGTCGGGAGCGGTTCCGGGTCGGTCACATCGAGCCCCGCGGCGAAGATGGTGCCGCTCCGTAAAGCTGCCGCGAGCGCGGGCTGATCGACGAGCGGCCCGCGCGACGTGTTCACGAACACCGCGGAGCGCTTCATCTGCGCGAACTGGCGCGCGCCGAAAAGTCCCTTCGTCGTCGGGTTCAGGTCCGCGTGAACGGAGACGAAGTCGCTCTGGGCGAGCAGTTCGTCCAGCTCCACGCGGGTCGCACCGAGTTCGCGGTCGGCGTCGGCTTTCGGCCCGCGAGCGGTGTAGAGAACCTTCATACCCCAACCGCCTTGGAGGCGCTTCGCGGTTGCGAACCCGATGCGCCCCATGCCCACGATGCCGAGCGTGCGCCCGGCGAGGTCCGAACCGAGCCACCCGAGCGGCTCCCACGTCAGCCACCGCCCCTCTTTTGCGTCCGCGGCGCTCTCGCCGATCCGGCGCGCGGCGGCCAGCAGCAGCGTGACCGCAATATCGGCGGTGGCGTCGGTGAGCGCGCCGGGCGTGTTCCCGACGCACACCCCCCGCGCGGTACAGGCGGGCACGTCCACGTTGTTGAACCCGACCGCGAAGTTGCTCACGACCTTTAACTTCGGCGCCGCGTCCAGAAGGGCCGCGTCCACGCGGTCCGTGAGCAGGGAAACGAGCCCGTCGCAGTCGCTCACGCGCCGGCGCAGCTCTTCGGGTGCGGGGGGGAGTTGCTCCGGCCACACGTCCACGTCACAGACCGTGCGAATCGCGTTGAGCCCCTCATCGGGGATGCGGCGGGCAACGAACACCTTCGGCTTACTCATGTTGCGCACTCGGGGCACGGGGCGAACGGTTAAACTGAGGTGTACGAACTCGCGGTCCTTTTGCCCGGTTTACCGGCGCCGGCGCTGACTCTGGGAAAGTGGCGCAGACACGAG
>DASWYH010001379.1:0-4305 GCA_036405095.1 Gemmata sp.
CCGAATCGAAGTTGACGCCTTTCGCCAGCCCCGGGTCGCGGTCGCACGCGGACGCGCCCACGATCCCGGCGAGGTGGACGACCGCGTCCGCGTCTTTGAGCGCGCCGCGCATGGTGGCTTCGTCGCGCACGTCCCCCTTGATGAAATCGAACGCCGGGTTGGCGCACAGGTGAAACAGTCCCTGCCCGGTCCCGTAGGTGAGGTTGTCGAGGGCCGTGACCTGGTACCCGGCGGTCAGCAGGTGCTCGCACGCGACGCTGCCGAGGTAGCCGAGTCCGCCGGTGACCAGAACGCGCTGCCGCATGGGTTCCTCCTGAGTGGTTCAGGAGTGTAGTAGCCGCGCCCCGCGCGAATCAACCCCACTTCATTGCCCGCTCTTTTGGCGAGGTGCAACCGGGTTCCGGCATCGGTTTCGCGCCGCCGTGCCGATCAAGTAGGCGGATCGGCCCTTCACCCGCCTTCTGATCGAAGGCGACAAGACGAGAATCAATCATCAATATTTATTATAATCTTCTTAATTAACACTATAACAATAAATAAAACTATTGAAAATATGATAATATAATAAGCAACAAGGGCTTCGGTCTTCCTCCGCGTTCCCGGTGCGGCTGTGGTTTATAGTTTCGTCCAGTAGTGTTAGGGGCGAGCTGGAACACACGCGCCCTTCGCCGCCCAACTTGAAACTACTTGAGCTGGAACGCGGGCGCGGCTGCGTTCACGGGGTGCCGGCACGTGCTCGCCGTGTTCCACGCGGGAGCATGTGGACCCGCGCCCAAGGGGTTGCACGGGACGGGACCGAGCCCACGGCCACGCGTGCACATTCGTACATTTGACACAGGCGAAGGATCGACCGCGTGTACTCGCGGAACTCCGATGTGAGGGTACCATCGGGCGCGGTAGTGAACCGCTGCGTGCTCTCTGAACCCAAGCATCATTTCCGTGATGGTGACCTGTTTGCGGTTGGCCGGGGGAGTGGGCATAGAACCTATCTCCGCGCAGAGGCGGGCGTATTCTTTGAGGCTCTCGGACGTGCCGTAATTCCCGAGCCAAACTTCGTTACCGGCCCATCGCACGCAGGCGTTGCCAGAAGGCTTATGGAGTTCGTATTTGGGAAAAGGGTTGCGGGGATAGGCCATGATAGCGCTCCGGAAGCATTCCTGGGTATCATTCCCAGGAATGCTTCCGGAGCGCTATCATGGGCAACCGCAGAGCGTTTGGCCGATTGGATTTGCTAAAGTGCGCCCGCTGGGACTTGAACCCAGGACCAAGCGATTAAAAGTCGCTTGCTCTACCAACTGAGCTACAGGCGCTTGGGTCGGGTGCAGGCACCCAACGCAACGCTTATGATAGGAACGGGGTACACGGTTTCCAGACGAGTTACCTGCCTTCATTAAACCCGAGAACATTTCCGGAAAAGGCTTTTCCGTTGCTCGACCATTTTATTCGTGTCACAATAGCGAGAGTAAACGTACTCCGCCGGTATGCCCTCCTGAACACGCTCCCCCGAGCGCTCCACGCACCCCGGACGCCGCCCCATGCGGTTCTGCCAGCCACTCGTCCTGCTTATTGCGCCAAGCCCCGCATTCGCGGCGGACGCACTCCACTTTGAAAACGACATCCTGCCCATTATGGGCCGCTACGGGTGCAATTCGTCGGGGTGCCACGGGAAAGCCGAAGGCCAGGGCGGGTTCAAACTGTCAGTGTTCGCTTCCGACTCCGACGCCGACTACGCAGCGATTACGAAAGAAGGGCGCGGGCGCCGCGTGCTCCCCGCCGCCCCCGACGAGAGCCTAATGCTCCGCAAAGGGAGCGGGCGGGTCGCCCACGGCGGCGGCACGAAACTCCCCGCGACCAACGACGACTACAAGGTGCTGCGCGACTGGATCGCGGCCGGGATGCCGGTGGGCGCTCCCGGCGCGCCGCGCGTGATCGGGCTCCGTGTTGCACCAACCGAGCGCGTGATGGGTCAGAATGCCGAACAACAGCTTCAAGTATTCGCGAAATACAGCAACGGCACCGAAAAAGACGTAACCAAGCACACCCGGTTCCAGAGCAACACCGAAGCCGTTGCGGCGGTCAGCGCGACCGGCACGGTGACCACCCATGATGTCCCCGGCGAAGCCGCGGTGATGGCCGCCTACCTTGGCGAAGTGGGGCTGTTCCGCGTCCTGGTTCCGCGCCCCGGCGAGCCCGAAAAGAACACGCTCCCCCAGTTCAACTTCATCGACAAACTCGTTGACGCGAAGCTCGCGAAGCTCAACGTGGTGCCCTCGGGGCTGTGTGACGACGCGGATTTCCTGCGGCGCGTGTACCTCGACCTCACGGGCACCTTGCCCGCACCCGACGATGCCCGAGCGTTCCTGGCGAGCACCGAAAACGACAAGCGCTCGAAGCTCGTGGAATCGCTGCTCGCGCGCCCCGCGTTCGCGGACCTCTGGGCGCTGCGCTGGGCGGACCTCCTCCGCGTGGACCGGCAACCGCTCGGGCACCAGCGGGCGCACCTCTACTACAAATGGATTCGCGGTTCGATCGCCGCGAACAAGCCGTTCGACCGTTTCGCGCGCGAGCTGGTCACCGCCGAAGGACCGATCAACGAAGTCGGCCCGGCGAACTTCTTCAAAGTGGTGACCAAGCCCGGCGAGGTCGCCGGCACCATTTCACAGGTGTTCCTAGGGGTCCGGATCACCTGCGCCGAGTGCCACCACCACCCCTTCGATCGGTGGAAACAGGCCGATTACTACGGGATGTCGGCGTTCTTCGCGACCGGCAGCACGACGCACCCGCGCACCAAGAAAGAGGTGTTCGCCTACGCGCTCGGTGACGACATGCCGGACGCGAACCCCGCCGGGGACCGCCGGCTCGCGCTCGCGGAGTGGATGATGCGGCCCGATAACGCCTTCTTCGCGCGGAACCTCGCCAACCGCGTGTGGGCGTGGACGCTCGGCCACGGGTTGGTCGAACCCGTCGATGACGTTCGCGCCACGAACCCCCCGAGCAACCCGGAGTTGCTCGACGCGCTGGCAAAGTACCTCGTCGAGAACAGCTACGACGTTCGAAAGCTGGTCGTGCTGATTACGAGTTCGCGCGTCTACCAAACCAGCGCGGCCCCGAACGCGACCAACGAGAAAGACGAGCGCAACTTCTCCCGCGCGTACTTTAAGCGGCCTGACGCCGAGGTGCTGCTCGACATGATCTCGCAATCGCTGGGTGTGCCGGAGAAGTTCCAGGGGTCACCCGGAATCACCCGCGCGGTCCAGTTGTGGGACAGCAAGGCCCGGAGTGACTTCCTGAAGTTGTTCGGGCGCCCCAACCGGGTGACCGCGTGCGAGTGCGAGCGCACCCGCGAGCCGTCGGTGAGTCAGGTGCTGAACCTCTTGAACTCGCCCGACATTCAGGCGAAACTCACCCACGAGGCCGGGACCGTTGCGCGTCTGGTTCGCACCCATATAGACGACGCGAGGCTGATCGAGGAACTGTACCTGACGTTCTTCGCACGCTTCCCGACCTCAAACGAAACAAAAGTCGGCGTGGCGCACCTACGGAAGTACGCGGACAACCGCCGGGGTGCGGCCGAAGACCTGGCCTGGGCGCTGATGAACAGCACCGAGTTCTTGTTCAACCACTGACATCATGTTCAGTGGTTTCAAGTAGTCTGTGGTCAGTTGTCAGTGGGCCGAACAGACGAGGAGCAAGCACCGGAGCTTGAAGGGGACACGGAACGCTCTTCACTCCCGCACTGAGCACTGACTACTGACCACTTGAAACTACTGGTGTTGATTTCGGTCTGTCGTTCCCCGGGTCGCAAATGCGTGGCCGGGGAACAGGGGCGGTACCGATCGGGGCGCTTGGTTCCTCTCTTGAGGCTCTCATGCACGCATTCTGTGACGGTCTCACACGGCGAGACGCCCTCCGCATCGGCACGGCTTCGCTCTTCGGCTCCGCACTCGGATTGCCGCAACTGCTCCGCGCCAGCGACAGGGCCAAACCGAAGCGCGACGTGTCGCTGATCTTCGTGTTCCTGCACGGCGGGCAGAGCCACCTCGACACGTTCGACCTCAAACCGGATGCGCCCGCCGAGTTCCGCGGCGACTTCGCCCCGGCTAAGACCAAGATCCCCGGCCTCCAGATTTGCGACCTGCTGCCGAAGGTCGCCGGCCAGGTGGACAAGTTCTCGCTGGTGCGCTCCTTCCGTCACCACAACTCGGACCACGGCCCGGCGGACCACTACATCCTCACCGGCTACTTCCCCGCGGCCGGGTTCAATCCGTCCCTGAGCCCGAACAACCAGAAGCCGTGCGTCGGGTC
>DASWYH010001380.1:0-7489 GCA_036405095.1 Gemmata sp.
GGCTCGTGCAGCAGATCCGCGCCGCCGGGCACGCCCTCGGGAATCACACGTTCAGCCACGCGGTGCCGCGGTGGCACCAACTCCGCGCCCCGCGCGCCGACGTGCGCCGGTGCCAGGAGCTGGTGCCGGCGCGTCTCTTCCGTGCCCCTCTCGGGAAGTTGACGCCGGGGCTGTGGCTCGCCGCCCGACGAGAGCGGCTCGAATGCGTGTCCTGGTCACTGGACAGTAACGACTGGCGGTGCCGGACGGCCGCGGACGCCGCGACGTGCGCGCGGGAGGTGCTGGAGTTGGTGCGGCCCGGGGACATCGCGCTGTTTCACGACGATCATCCGTGGATTGTGCCGATACTCGATGTAGTGTTGCCCGCGCTCGCGGCGCGTCAGCTCTTCCCCAACACCAGATCGACAACCCAGCACCCGCGCACGTGAACCTGATTCACGTCCTGACAGTGCGTGAGCACTTCTCCCTGTGTGCAACCGGCGTCCTGGAGCGCGTCGGCCAGGATCGGCATCGCGCTGAAATCGCGCGTGATGTACATCTGATTTGCCAGCGCGACCGCGGTTCCTGTGCGCCACTCGGGTGCGAACGCAACCGAGCGGAAGGGGTTACCGAACACTTCGCGAATCAGGTCGGCGGTTTTCGCATCGTTCCACCCCAGAAAGCCGATGGCGGAGAGAAAGGCGTCGTGCCACAGCAGTTTCCGGACCTCCTCGCTCATCCCGAGATACCTGCTGCTGCGCGTGCGCGTTTGCAGAGCGGCCCCGAATTCCGCCTGGCTCGCGAGGCCGTCGACGTACCGCTCGACCAGGTCGCAGTGCCGCCGAAGCTCCTCGTTGGGGTTCTGGCACCGGGCGAGGGCCACGGCGAGTAGCCGGAACTTGCGGTTCGTTGCACGGGGCGGCCGGCGCCCCACCTTTTTGGCGTGTGACAGCATCGCGCGGCACCCCGGCCGCTCGATCGCGAGCCACTCTTCTTCCGTCACGTTCCGCCCTCGGGCTTCTGCTTCCGCTTCCGCAACTCGTCCAGGCGGGCCTTGATCTTGGCCTCGTGGCCGCGGTCGGTCGGGTGGTAGTACTCCGCGTCCGTGGGGACGTACTCCTGATCGACCCACCCGCCCTCGAAGTCGTGCGCGTACTTGTAGCCGATCCCGTGCCCAAACGTCTCCTTGGCCCCCCGGTAGCCCTTGTCACGCAGGTGCAGCGGGACCGGGAGCGTGCGCCCCTCCTTCACGTCCTTCGCAGCGGCCTCGCCGGCCATGTAGCTCGCGTTCGACTTCTGCGCCATCGCGAGGTACGTCACCGCGTGCGCGAGGTTGATCCGGCACTCGGGCAGCCCCACCTTCTCGACCGCGTCCCACGCGGCGTTGGCGAGAACCACCCCGAACGGGTCCGCGTTGCCCACGTCCTCGGACGCGAAGATGACGAGCCGCCGGGCGATGAAGCGCGGGTCCTCGCCCCCTTCGAGCATCCGCGCCATCCAGTACAGCGCGGCGTCCGGGTCGCTCCCGCGCAGCGACTTGATAAACGCGCTGGCGGTGTCGTAGTGCGTGTCGCCGGTGGGGTCGAACTCGATCACCTTGCGCTGGATCGAGTCCTGTGCGAGTTCGAGGTCGAACGTGATGGCGCCGCCGGCGCCGACCCGCGCGTTCTCCGGTGCGAGGGCCGATTTCACGCCGATCTCCAGCGCGGTGAGGGCACGGCGCGCGTCCCCGTCGCACGCCTCCACCAGGAACGCGAGGGCGTCGTCGGTGATCGTGACGGCCTGTTTGCC
Organism: Gemmata sp.; assembly: GCA_036405095.1. GTDB lineage: Bacteria > Planctomycetota > Planctomycetia > Gemmatales > Gemmataceae > Gemmata. Next base: position 1,771 of record DASWYH010001380.1, read on the forward strand.
GAGCCCCCGTTCCGGGTCCCCGATCGCGCGCCGGATGAGAGCCCGGATGTCGTCTCGGGACAGCGGCTCGAACCGGAAGATCTGGCTGCGCGAGAGTAGCGGCGTGTTGATCGCGAAGAACGGGTTCTGGGTCGTCGCCCCGATCAGGATGATGACCCCGTCCTCGACGTCGGGGAGCAACACGTCCTGTTGGGCGCGGTTGAACCGGTGGATCTCGTCCAGAAACAGGATGGTGCGCTCGCCCAGTTCTTCGAGGTGCCCGCGGGCCTCGGCGAGCAGCTCGCGCACGTCCTTCGTGCCCGCGGCGACCGCGTTCAGGGGCTTGAACCGGCTCCGGGTGTGGTTCGCGATGACGTGCGCCAGGGCCGTTTTGCCGCACCCCGGGGGGCCGTAAAAGATGAGCGAGTTGAGCCGGTCGGCGAGCAGCATGCGGCGGAGCAGTTTGCCCGGCCCGAGGAAGTGGCTCTGCCCGACGTACTCGTCCAGGGTCCGGGGCCGCATCCGTGCCGCGAGCGGGCGCGCGTTGAGCCGATTGCCTTCGCGCAGATCGTCGAACAGGTCCACAGCGGGCCTCCGAACCGGGGGGCTCCACCATGTTACCTTTCGGTACAGAATTACACCAGCTGAGGCGTCAGCGCCCGAACACGAGCCACCCGAGCCCGATGCCCGCGCTCAGGACCACGAGCGCGAGCCCCAGCGCGAGTAGCAGTCGCCCGCGGCCCGCGCGCGGCTCGGGGGCGCGGGCCGCGACCGGCGGAGCCGCCGGGACCGGCACCGGGGCGGGCGCCGGGGGGAGGGACCGGGCCGTTTCCGAGGCGGACAGCGCGACGGTGGCCCTGGTCGGTGTGGAGAAATCGAACTCCGCCGAGTCCCCGGGTTGGGGAGCGCCCAGGCGGAGCGAGCTGCCCTGCGAGCGGTCGCCCAGGCTCGTGAACGAGTCCGGGCCGCTCCCGATGTTCGTGCGCGACAGCCCGGCCAGCACCCGCGCGCTGCTCCCGACCCACGGGGCCAGGGCCGCGACCACCTCCGCCGCGGTTTGGTAGCGGTCCGCCGGCTTCTTCGCGAGCATCCGCGCGGCCACCTCGGCGAGCCCGGCGGGCACCCCGGGCCTCAGCGCGGTGACCGGCGGCGCCTCCTTGAGCTGGTGCTGCATGAGCTTCTGGGTCGTGTTGCCCTCAAACGGGGGCTTGCCCACGAGCAGCGTGAAGAGCGTCGCACCGAGGCTGTAGAGGTCCGCCCGGCCGTCGATGTTCGGGTTGTTGATCGCCTGCTCGGGCGAGATGAAATCGGCCGTCCCCACGACGGCGCCGTGGTCCAGTTGCTCGGTCAGCTTGTCGCGGTCGTCGCCCGTGCGCGCGAGACCCATGTCGAGGATCTTCACCGCGCCGAACCGGTCCCGCATCAGGTTCCCGGGCTTGATGTCGCGGTGAATCAAGCCCCGCTCGTGCGCGTGCTGCAACCCGGAAGCGGTCTGGGCGATGTACTCCGCCGCCATCTCCGGCGGCACCGTGCCGTCGCGGTCGAGCGTCTGCTGGAGCGTCTCGCCGTCCACGAACTCCATGACGAGGTACGGGGTGTCGTTGTGGCGCGTGACGTCGAGCACCCGGACGATGTTCGGGTGGTCGAGTGCGGCGGCCGCCCGGCCCTCGCGCATGAACCGCTCGGCGGCGAGCTTGGCCCCGTCCCCGCGCACCGGCGCCAGCACCTTGATGGCAACCTTGCGGCGCAGTTCGAGGTGCTCCGCGAGGTACACTGCGCCCATGCCCCCGCGCCCGAGCAGGTCCTGAACCGCGTAGGGGCCGATGCGGAACCCCTTGTGCCGCCCGACGAGCAGTTGCGCGCTCTGGAACTTGGTGATGAACCCTTGCTGGACGAGCGCGGCAGCCGCCTTGCGCGGGTCCGCAGGCAGTGCGTCGGGGCCGGGCACCTCTTTGAGACGCGCGGGCGCGAGGATACCACTCTTCCGAAGAAGGTCGAGCAGATCGGTAACTGAGACCGGGGCGATGGCTGCCATAGCCAGTCGGGTTCCGGGAGAACGGGCGAGTACCCGCGCAGAATGGTGCGGTACTTTCAGCATAGAACGGAAAATCCGCACAGGCGGCCCAAACGTGCTGTTCCGCGAAATCTGTGCGAATTTACTCGCGCCCCGGCTCGCCCCACCGCGCAAACAGCTCGTGTGCGACACCGAGTTGGTCGCAGATGCGCCCCACGACGAAGGCCACCATGTCCTCAATGCTCTGGGGCCGCGTGTAGAACGCGGGCATGGCGGGCAGCACCACGGCCCCGGCCTCGGTCGCCGCGACCATGTTGCGCAGCGCGATCAGGCCGAGCGGCGTTTCGCGCGGCACCAGAACCAGCTTCCGGCGCTCCTTGAGGTGAACATCCGCGGCCCGGTGGATCAGGTTCTCGGAGACGCCGTGCGCGATCGCGGCGAGCGTCCCGAGGCTGCACGGGCAGACCACCATTCCCCCGGTGAGGAACGAACCGCTCGCGATCCCCGCGCGAAAATCACGGAAGTGGTGGTAACGAAGGCGGTTGAGGTCCAGACCTTGCGCGCGTGCCCCGAGGAACGCGCGCGGGTCGAACTCGGCGGGTGGGAGCGCAACGGCGGCCCCCGTTTCGGCGCCGAGAACTTCCACGGCGGCCGGGCTGATGGTCAGGTGGACCGTGCGCCCGGCCCGGAGCAGCACCTCGACGAGACGGAGCCCGTAAGGCGATCCGCTCGCGCCCGTGAAGGCGACCACCAGATCCGACGCGGCCATGAACGCACCCCTCGATCGGAACGGGGCAACACGCGCCCCGTGGCCACGTCCCCTTCCCATCCTACCGGCCACAAGGCACAATAATTAACACGCTCAGCTCACCCTGACCCACTCATGGCCCGGTGACCGCAATGCGCGCCGCACTCTTCTTCACGCTCGTGCTCCTGGGAACCGCAACCGCGCAACCGGACGCGCAGCCGCCCGGGTTGTCGCAATGGCCCTTCGACGAGGTCACCCTCACCAACGGGTCGGAACTCCGGGGCCTGGTTCTGGTGGAACTCCCCGACGGGATCGAGTTCCGCTCGGTGTCGCGCCCGCCGGGGCGCCCGACGGTCACGCTCACCAGCTTCCTGAGCAATAAAGAGATCGCGAAGGTGAAGAAGATGACCGACAAGGAGCGGGCGCTCCTCAAGGAGAAGCTCGCGGAACTGGACCCGACGGGAGAGGGCGAGCGGAAGCGGATGGAGTCGCTCGAACTGGTCCCGGCGGACTGGCCCCAGAAGCCGGGCGCCGCGAAAATGTACGACTCGGACCACTTCGTCCTGGTGAGCACGGGCTCCGAGGAGCTGACCCGCCGGTCGGCGGTGCGGCTCGAACAAATCTACACCGCGTTCGCCCGGTTCCTGCCGCCCACCGTCAAGCATGGGAAGCAAACGAAGATCTGGCTCGCGACCGATCCCGAGGAGTACCGGGCGATCACCGGGGGCGCGAAGATCCTCAACCCCGCGCTGTACGACGCGGCCCGGAACCGCATCCTGTGTGGGAGCGACCTGACGCGGCTCGGGAACGAGTTGCAGTCGGCGCGGGTGTACCACGCGCAGCAGCTCGCCGGGCTGGACCGCTACGAGGCGGGCATCCGCAAGCTCTTCAAGGGCGAGGAGCTGAACCGGCACCTGCGGGCGGTCGCGGTGGAGCGCAAGCGGGTCTTCGTCGCCGACGTGAACAACGGCGTCAAGTTCGACACCGCAACCGGCAAGCTCCTGTTCGCGCTGCTGTACCACGAAGCGTTCCACGCCTACGTGTCCACGTTCGTGTACCCGCCGCTGAAGCCGGCGCAGGTGAAGGCGGGAGAGGGCACCGGCGAACTCCCCCGGTGGCTCAACGAGGGGCTGGCACAGGTGTTCGAGACCGCGGTGGTCGAGGCCGGCGAGCTGCGCGCCGACCACCCCGATAAGGAGAGGTTGGTGCGCGCGAAAGAGTGGCTCAGGGGCAAGCCCGGCGGCCCCCTCGTCCCCCTGGGCGACATCCTCGTGACCGGGCGCGACGCGTTCCTGGCTTCGCACTCGGACCAGCGCACCGTCTCGGACCGGGCGTACCTCTCGTGCTGGGCGCTGGCACACTACCTCACGTTCAACCGCCGGCTGGTCGGCACCAAGGAGTTCAACAAGTACCTCGTCGCGGTGAACAGCGGGGGCGATCCGAAACAGGCGTTCGCGGCCCTGGTGGGCCAGGAGCTGAGCGCGTTCGAGAAGGACTGGCACACGTACCTGACCCAGTTGCAGCCGGACGGTACGCTCGTGAAGTAGCTCGGCGCGCTCGCGGCGACACAAGCAAGCCCCGTCCAGAGGCCCCGGGGTTGCGGGCCTTGGGCTGAGCCCCCGGAGCGGGCGGCAGAAGCTCGCCCGGGGCATCAGGGGCCGTTTGTGCCGCCTTCCGTGTTCCTCTCGGTGGCGCCGGCGGGACCGGGCTCCTGGGTGCGGATGCCGAACTCCTGGTCGGCCGCGCCGTCCAACGGAGGCCCCTCGTGTGGCTTGTCGTGGTGCCGCCCGGTCACGGTGTCCACCGCCTTCTCGACCACCTTCTCAACGGCGTGCCCCACGGCCACCGCGGGCTTCGCGATGATGTCCGGGACGTGCGGCGGCTCGCCCGTCGAGATGGGCCGGGCGATGATGAACCGGTGGATCATCGCCCCCGCGACCGCGGACAGGATCGCGAGGATCACCTGCGGGCGGTACGCATCAATCTTGTTGAAGATGACCAGCACCTGGTCCGTCAGGAAGTAGGAGAGCCAGAACAGCACGTTCACGAGCGGGATCGCGTAGATCGCGTCCGCCAGCATGAACCGCCCGAGCGGCACCTTCAGCACCCCGGCCATGATGAAGATCGGGCCGCGGATGCCGGGGAGCAGCCGCGCGCCGAGCAGGATCATGATCCCGCGGTCGTGGAAGTTCTTCTCGATCTGCTCGCGCTTTTCGGGGGTGATGATGCGCCGCTGCACCCAGCCCAGTTGCAGCAGCCGCCGGCCCCACACGCGGCCGATCGTGTACAGCGTGCCGTCCCCGATCACCACCCCGGCCATCACCACCGGGAGCATGATGTACCAGCGCAGCTTGGTGTCCTCGTGCCCCACGAGGATGCCCGCGGTGATGACCGGCAGCTCCTCGGGCAGTGGGACCACTGTCGCGGACGCGATCAGCGCCACGAACACGCCCAGATATCCGTAATCGGCGAAATGGTCCATCGTGAGTGTGGCCCCCCGGGTGCGCCCGTGCGCACGGGGCTCCCGTTCAACGTACCGCGGGGCGGTGCCCGTGGGCAGGGTTTTGTGTTTGGGGTTTCGGGTTTTGTGCGTAGTCTGTGGCGCACCGGGCGAGCGCGCCCGGCCCCTGCCCCACACTCACCAGCATTACCATGAAACTCGGGCTGATCAACTCCGCATGGGCACAAGCCGGAAAGGGCACCGCGTTCGGCATCCAGCAGACCAGGGCCATCGGGTTCGACTGCATCGACATCTTCGCGGACCCGCTCGACACCGACGCGCGGGAGCGGAAGCTGATCCGCACCGAGTGCGCGCGGGCCGAGTTGCCCATCGTCAGCGTGGCGTGCGTCGCGGTCGGGCTGATCGACTTCAACCCCTCCGTGCAGCGGTTCCACCTGGACCGGTGCCGCGCGTACCTCGATTTCTGCTACGAGCTCGGCGCCCGGAACCTGCTGCTGGTGCTCGGCGAGTACATCTG
>DASWYH010001381.1:0-3176 GCA_036405095.1 Gemmata sp.
GCGTGAACCCACCTGTGAGTTCACGCCGCTCGCGGGCGCATTTCCCAATCCAGTAGTTTCAAGTGGTCAGCGGTCAGTTGTCAGTGCGCCGAAAAGTGGAGAAGCAACCACCGGGGGTGAAGGGCACACGGAACGCTCTTCACTCCACACTGAGCACTTGAAACTACTGGATTCACCGCGGCAGCGCGCCGACGGGGACCCCGTTCAGCCACTGGACCCAAACGCGGTGCGTGGTGTTCCACGCGAGCCCCGTGAACCGCCGGGCCGCGAGGTCGGAATCGATGTCGCGGGGCTGTTCCGGTTCGGCGGCGAAGAAGGCCCGCGCCTGGCGCTCGGCCCGGCGCCGTTCCCGTTCGGCCCGAACGTTCGACAGTTCGGCCTGCCCGAGCATCCACACCACCACCGCGACCGCGAGCAAGCTCAAGTTCGCGGAGATGATCCCAGCGGCAAAGAACAGCACCGCCATCACGGTGCCGACCGTCACCGCGACTTCCGTGGCGCGCACCCGCGGCATCTGAGTGGCCAGAAGCGCCCGCAGCACGCGGCCCCCGTCCATCGGGAACGCCGGGAGCAAGTTGAACCCGCACAGGAACACGTTCGCGATCAGGAGCTGACTCAAGAACGCGCCGACGACATCCCCGGTCGACGAACTGGGCAGCGTGAACGCCATCTCGCCGCCGACGAGGCCGACCAGCAACCCGAGCGCGATCACCACGTTCACCGCCGGGCCGGCGAGCGCGACCGCGACCTCGCGCCCGGGCCGCTCGGGCATCCGCTCCAGCGACGCGACGCCGCCCATCGGGTACAGCGTGATGTCGCGGGTGCCGATGCCGTAAGCCGCGGCGGCCAGCGCGTGCCCGAGTTCGTGGAGCGCAATACACCCGAAGACCGCGAACACGAACAGCACGTCGAACGCGATCTTCCCGGCGCCGTCACCCAACCCGGAGAACAGTACGAACAGCGGCAACAGCCAGAACGTCGAGTGAACGTAAAGGTCGATACCGAATACCTTTCCTAACTTCCAGGAGCTTAACATTGTGGTGCTTCCCTCACGGACGGAAGGAGCGGTTGCGCACCGCCCCTGTGTACATATTCGATGCCGAAGGGACGAAATTGGGTTCATGAACTCGGATCAGCGGCCCAAAAGTCAGAGCAGGATGAGTTTCGCCGCCGAGAAGAATATGAAGATGCCGGTAACGTCCACGAGCGTCGCGACCAGCGCCCCCGACGCAACGGCCGGGTCCAGGCCCGTGCGCTGGAGAACGAGCGGGATCAAGCAGCCCATCAGAGTGCCCCACAAGCAGATCCCGAGAACCGCGATGGAGATGGCGGATCCGAGTTGCCAGCGGCTGACCGGTTCGGCCCGCACCTCGCACTCGGCCGGGAACCGGTACTCCCACGCGCCACCGTTGTGTTCCGGCCGGTCGAGCGCTTTCTCGCCCTCCGGGAGCCGGACCCGTGCGTTCTTCTCCAGCCGCGTTGTTTGAGGGGTGCCCGCGGCGAGCGTTACATCCCAGCTCTTGCCGCCCCAGACCGAGGACGCGACCTCTTGCGCGCTCAGTTCGGTCCCGGCGGGCACCTGGACCGTGAACGCCTCTTTCACCTTCCGCGGCCCGCTCCGGGTGTCGCTGGGGGTCAGCGCGCCGCGCGCGAAAGCGATGACACCCAGGGTGAGCCCGAGAGCCAGCCCCATCGTGAGTTCGCGCCGGAGGACGCGCTTCCAGTCGCGCGGGCTGGCGAACCCGAGTGCCATTGCCCGTGTAACCAGCGTGGCGGCCTGTGTGCCGGAATTGCCGCCCGTGGAAATGCACAGCGGCACAAACAGCGCCAGCACCACAACGGTCGCGATCAGTTCCTCGAAGTGCTCCATGACGGAGAACGTGAGGAGTTCCGCGACGAACAGGACCGCGAGCCACTGAACCCGGCTCCGCCACACGCGATAGAAGCTCGCGTTCAGGTAGTCGCCCTCGATCGGCCCGACCGCCGCCTGTCGCTGCAAGTCTTCGGTCGCTTCCTCGCGCACCACGTCGAGCACGTCGTCATGGGTCACGATCCCGAGCAAGCCGAACTGGTTATCGACAACGGGCGCGGCGAGGAAGTCGTACTGCGCGAACAGCTTCGCAACGGCCTCCTGGTCTTCGTCGTGCCGGAGCGTGACGAGGTCCGTTTCCATCAGCTCGCGGATCAGCGCGTGCCGGGGCGCGAGGATCAGGTCGCGCAACGACACCACCCCGAGGAGCCGGCGCGGGCTGAGCGAGCCGTCGTGCCGGCGGTTCGGGTCGTCCACGACGTAGATGTAGTAGATGGTTTCGCGGTCGGGCGCCTGCTGGCGGAGCTGGTCGATGGCCTCGGCCGCGGTCAGGGTGCCGGGCAGCCAGGCGTAATCGGTGGTCATCAGCGCGCCGACGGTGTTCTCGCCGTACTGGAACAGCGTCGCGATGTCCTTGCGGTCGGCCTCGTCCACGAGCCGCATGATGGACTCGGTGACGCGCCCGGGGAGCCGGCGGAGCAGGTCCACGCGGTCGTCGTGCGACATCTTGGTCAGCAGCGCCCCCATCTGGGGGCGCGCCTGTTCGGCCATCAGCACCTGTTGCGCCGGCGCGAGGTACTCGAACACCGACGCCTGGGTGCGGATGTTCGCGCTGCTGATGATCTCCCAAACCTGTTCGGGGGTGAACTCGTCGTCGAGCGCCTCGGCAACCGTGGCCGGGTGCAGCTCCTCGCAGAACTCCCGCAGCCCCACGGCGTTCTGCTCCGCGAGCATCAGCTTGATTTCGGGGCTGAACAGCGGGTGAGCCATCGGGCACCAGTGCGATTCGGAGTGCGGAGCGGATTTCGGAACGCCGAACCGGGGACGCGCGGTTATTCCGCGTGCGACGTTCCGGGTTCCGCAAGGAGAAGGTTGTCGATCAGTCGCGTGGTGCCGAGGAACACCGCGACCGCGGCGAGGGCCGGGCGGTCGAGTCGGGCGAGGGGCTGGAGCGTTTCGGCATCGACCACGCGGGCGTAATCGACCCGCGCCCCGGGAATCGCCGCGAGTTCTGCTTGTAGCGCGGATTCGAGCCGCGCCGCGTCCACCTCGCCCCTGTGTGCGCGGTCCCGGGCCGCGCGCAGGGCTTCTTGAACGCGCGGCGCGACGGCGCGCTCGCTCGGGCTCAGGTAGCGGTTCCGCGAGC
>DASWYH010001382.1:0-2461 GCA_036405095.1 Gemmata sp.
GGGACCGGCGCCGGTGCCCAGTTCAGGACCGCCGCGGCACGGGTCAGGAACAGTTGGCGGTCGCTGATCTGGAAGTCCCGTAGCAGCAGGTCGTAATAACCCGCCAGTTGCTCCGGAAGGTCCCCGGGGTCGAACCGCCGCTGCCCGCCTTTCAACTGGTCGGCGAGGAACCGCAGGTACAGCGGCAGCCCGTCCGATCGGCGCACCAGTTCGTTGAGGTACGCGTTCGTGAACCCGGTGCCGTCGGGCACATCGTAGGCGAACAGCCCGAACCGGGCCCGCCCGCACTCCTGTTCCAGGAACCGCCGGGCGTCCGCGGCCGTGAGGCGCGGGAGCTCGCCGCCGGGCCACGGCACCCGGTGCGCCGGTTTCCGGTCGATCAGTTCCGTGAGCCACTGGTGCGGGCGCCCGGTGAACAGCCACACCACCCCGGGGCGGTCCGGCAGGGCGAGCAGGTCCGCCGGCAGGGTCGGGTCCACGGCCGCCGCTTCGTCGAGCCCGTCGATCAGGAATACGAACGCCGGTTGGGGCGATTGCAGGCCGTCGAGTTGCTTCGCCACCGCGGCGATTGGGTTCCGCGGGTCTATCTCCGGGAGCTTGTGCTTCCGGTCGCACAGCGGCTGAAGGGCCGGCACCGCCCGCCGCGCGAACGCCAGGGCCGTGTTCCGGTAGTCGTTGCGCTTGAAGTAATGAACCAGCACCCGCACCGGCGCCGGGCTCCCGTGCCCGCGCCCGCGGGCGCGCACCAGTGCGGACGCGATCAGGGACAGGAAACTGGTCTTGCCGACGCCGGGGGCGCCCGGAATCCACAGCGCGCCGCCGGTGGCACCGAGGCCCGGGCCGGTTAGCCGTGACAGAACTTCGTCCGCCTGGGCGTCGCGCCCGACGAGGCCCGCCGAGTGGTCCCAGATTTCGGTCTCAAAATCGTCCGGCGGCGTGCCCTTTTTCGACCCTCGGTTCCATTCGCGGGTCGGGAACAGCTGCTCGAACGCCGGGACCGCTTCGGGGTCGCGGGCGAACGCCTCCGGGCCGCTCAGGGCGGTGTACTCGACGGGTTGGCCCCGGTCCGCACGGGCGTACAACTGGGCCACGGGTGTCCCGGTCGGTTCGGCCCCCGGCGCCGGGCGCTCGATCGGGCCGAACCCGTGGAGCGGGTAGAGGTCGATCCGTTCGCCACCGGTTTGCAGGACGATCCGCCGGGCGGCGGCGTGCCACCCGCCGTCCGGCTCGGGGAGCCCGCGGAGCACCCGCTCGGGTCCACCGGCGCCGACCGCGACGACCCGACTGTGTTTGAGGAACGAGAGCCGGGAAAGGGTTTCGGTTGCCCGCACGCGGTGCCCCCCGAGCAGCCGCTCGGCCGCGTCGTCGGTCAGGCGCCCGAAGTGCGCGAGGCGGTTGCGGAGCCCGAGCAGGTCGCGCTCGGGGTCCGGTTGGCCCGCGGGGTTCCGCATCCACACCATCCACGACCCCGACCAGTACGCGCGGAGTTCCCGGCACCAGGGCGCCTCGCCGCACTCGTTAACCGCGTGGTCCCCCCAATCGAGCCAGTCACCCAGGGTGGGCCGGCGGGCCTTCTGACCCAGCGCGAGCTTGAAAGCGTCGGACAACTCGCCCCGCGCCCGCGCCGCTTGCACGGCGACGATCACCAGGAACCGCGTCACCAGTTCCCCGACATCGACCAGCCGGTGCAGCGCGTGGAACGGGCGGCTCTCGGCCAGGAAGTCGCGGACCGGCAGCGCGACGGCCGAGGGCCACTCGTCGAACGCGGCGGCGAGCGGGTGCTCGGCGGGGAGCGGTCCCGGCCCGGGGTCGGCCTGCGGGCGCGACGCCCCGCACCGCTCACAGAACCAGAACCCGCCGACCCGTGACATCGGGTGCCGGCACCGCCCGCACTCAGCGGGGGAGGCGGCCACAGGGGCGGGCACGGCCATCGGCGTATCCTAAGCAGGGTGAGGGGAGCCGCTCCGACTTTCAATTTCGATAACCGGCGGAGCGTCACGGCTGGTGCGCCTGACTTGGTCCGGAATGAAAGGCTCGCTCGGCGACTGTCGGTTCGGTGGTGCGCGGTAATCCCGGTTGCTATTCGCGCGGGTGCCCCGAGGAACGCCCGGCCGCACCATTATGCGCGGTTCGGTTTCTGGAAGCCAGATCTTACGTTCGTTGAGTTCGCACACGGGCCGCACGGTTCGATCGTGAACCATGAAATTGCTCGCGCGGGCGCACGAGCGCCGCGATAAAATCGCCTCCGGCGCGTTGCGCCGGGCACCAACGCGGGGAACCATGACCGAGTCACTGGGGTTCGTCTCGTTCGACATCGTCTCGCACTCCGCCGAACCCGATATCGGGGTCCAGTTGGAGCGGGTTCGGGCGCTGAACCGGTTCGTCCGGGACGCACTGGAGCGGCTCGGGCCGGACCGCGCCATCTGGGCCTCGGGCGGGGACGGGGGCCACGTCGCGCTGG
>DASWYH010001383.1:0-3831 GCA_036405095.1 Gemmata sp.
GCCCGTAAACGGGCGCGAGCGCTCATGTTCCGCGTGCGCACTCATTCACTGCGATTCCGATTTACCGCACCCGCGACAGAGAACTGTAATCAACCGAAACCGGCACCCCAGCAGACTCTGACGCTTGGGGAAGTTCGGAATTTAGGAACGAGCGAAAGGATTGAATTGACTCCGGCCGGCTGACCGTCTATCTTCTACCTGCGAGAATATCGCCCGCTGCCGCGATGTTCTCCCGCTGCCGACCTACAATTGCTGCCCGCCCTCCCCAGGCACGAGCCTGCACCCGCTGTATCGCCCGCCCGCGAACGTAATCCAACCAATACACCCGACCCGCCCTCGACAGGAGTAACTGCCGATGAATCTGCTGTCGCGTTGCTTCGGCTCGCCGCTGAACCGCCGAAACTTCCTTCACGTCGGGGCGATCGGCGCCCTCGGCCTCACCCTCGACCAGTACATGCGGCTCCAGGCCGCCGAGCCGGCCGCGAACAAGAAGAAGCCCAAAGCCGAAGCGTGCATTCACATCTTCCTGCCCGGCGGGATGGCGCACCAAGAAAGTTGGGACCCGAAGCCGTTCGCCCCGGTCGAGTACCGCGGGCAGATGGGCACCGTGAAGACCAAGATCGAAGGCGAAGTATTTAACGAGTGCCTGACGAAAACGGCCGCGGTCGCCGACCAGATCGCGGTGTGCCGGGCCATGACCCACGGCGAAGCGGCCCACGAGCGCGGCACGCACAACATGTTCACCGGCTACCGCCCGAGCCCGGCGCTCAAGTTCCCGAGCATGGGGAGCGTGGTCAGCCACGAACTCGGCGTGCGGAACAACCTCCCGCCCTACGTGGCGGTGCCCTCGATGCCCGCACAGGACGCGGGGAGCGGCTACCTCTCCTCGTCCTTCGCGCCGTTCAGTCTCGGGAGCGACCCGGCGAACGGGGGCTTCAAAGTGCAAGACCTCGCGCTGCCGGGTAACGTCACTCCGGATCGGTTCACCACCCGGCGGACCATGCTTGACGCAGTCAACACGCACTTCGCCGGGAAGGAGAAGTCCGACAACCTCGACGCGATGGACACCTTCTACCAGCGCGCCTACGGCCTCATTTCGAGCGAGAAGGCGCGTGACGCGTTCGACATCAACAAGGAAGACGCCAAGATCCGCGACGGTTACGGCCGCAACGCCGCCGGCCAGCGGATGCTGATGGCCCGGCGCCTGATCGAGGGCGGGGTGCGCTTCGTGACGCTGACCTACGGCGGCTGGGACCTGCACGGGGGCATCGTCCAGGGCACGAAGAACCAGCTCCCGCAGTTCGACCAGGCGTTCGCGGCCCTGGTCACCGACCTGAAGCAGCGCGGGATGTTCGACAGCACGCTCATCATGATTTCGAGCGAGTTCGGGCGCACCCCGAAGATCAACGCGACCGCGGGCCGCGACCACTGGCCCAAGGTGTTCTCGGTCGTCCTCGCGGGCGGCGGGATCAAGAAGGGGCTCATCTACGGCAAGTCCGACGCGACCGCCAGCGAGCCCGACGAGGACGGCCTCACCGTCGAGGACCTGGCGCACACCGTGTACCACTGCCTCGGGATCGACGCGGACAAGAAGCTGATGTCCCCGGGCGACCGGCCCATCGACATCGTCCGCGAAGGTAAGACCCGCAAGGATCTGCTGGCGTAAGTTCAGGGCGAACCCCGTCCGCAAGGGCGGGGGTGTCGCACAGGAGCGCGAGTATGCCGCGCCGGACCCAAGGCGAACCCCGTCCGCAAGGGCGGGAGTGTCGCACAGAACGCACTGTTTAGCCCGCTCGCAAGGGCGGTGGTATCGCGCAGGATCAGCCGCTTCGCTCTCACACCCGCCTACCTCACCCCCGCCCCTGCGGGCGGGGTTCGCCGGAGGCCGCATTCATGACCTTCCGCCTCTTGTTCGCGCTTTGTGCCTCGTGTGCCCTGGCGGGTTCCGCTTCGGCCGCTTCTCCGTCGCTCGGGGCGATCCAGCCGCGCGGGGCACAGCGCGGCACCGAAGCCGTGCTCACCTTCGCCGGCGGGCGCCTCGGTGACGCGCAAGAGGTGCTCGTCTACTACCCGGGAATCAGCGTCAAGAAGCTCGAAGTCGTCAACGATGCGTCGCTCAAAGTCACGGTGACCGTTGCTCCGGATTGCCGGCTCGGCGAGCACGTGTTCCGCGTGCGCACCGCCACCGGCGTTTCGGAAGCCCGCACGTTCTGGGTCGGCGCCCTTCCCGTTGTGGAAGAGGTCGAACCGAACAGCGATTTCGAGAAGCCGCAACCGGTCCCGCTGAACGTCACCGTCCACGGGGTCGTTCAGGCCGAGGACCAGGATTTCTTCGTCGTCGAGTGCAAGAAGGGGCAGCGCCTTTCGGTCGAGGTCGAAGCGATGCGGCTCGGCACCACGTTCTTCGATCCCTATGTCGCCGTTCTCGACGCGAAGCGCTTCGAACTCGCGACCGGGGACGATTCCCCGATCAGCGGGCAGGACGGCGGCTGTTCGGTGGTCGTCCCGGCGGACGGGAAGTACATCGTTCAGATCCGCGAGAGCGCCTACGGCGGCAACGGCGGCTGCCAGTACCGGCTCCACATCGGGAACTTCCCGCGCCCGACGGCCGTTGTGCCCGCCGGGGGCAAGCCGGGCGAAGAACTGGACGTAACGTTCCTCGGCGACCCCGCCGGGCCGATCAAGCAGAAGATAAAGCTCCCAACCGGTGCAGACAGCGCCTGGCGGCTGCACTGCGTGACGCCGGAGGGCACCCACCCCGCGGGGTTCAAGTTCCGCGTGGTGGATGTGCCGAACGTGTTCGAGACGCCGAACAACAACACCCCGGCAACCGCAAGCCCCGGAACCGCCCCCGGCGCTTTTAATGGGGTGATCGCGCAATCGAACGAAACCGACTACTTCAAGTTTCCCGCGAAGAAGGGGCAGGTGTTCGACGTGCGGTGCTACGCCCGCGCGCTCGGCTCCCCGCTCGATCCCGTGCTGTACCTCGGCAACGCGCAGGGCGGCGCGCTGGCCAGCAACGACGACAGCGGCGGCCCGGACAGTTACTTCCGGTTCACCGTCCCCGCCGATGGCGATTACACGCTCTGGGTACACGACCACCTCAAGAAGGGCGGTCCGAACTACTTCTACCGCATCGAGGTCACACCGGTTGCGGCCTCAATCACGACGACCATACCGAAAGTGGACGGAAACAACCCGACGAACCAGGACCGCCAAACGATCACGGTTCCCAAAGGCGGGCGGTGCGCGTCGCTGATTATCGCGAACCGCGCCGACATCGGCGGGCCGCTCACCATCGGGTTCGACAAGCTCCCCGCCGGGGTCACCATTACCGCCGAGCAAATGGAAGCGGGTCTGAACCTCATCCCGGTGGTGTTTGAAGCCAAGTCGGACGCGCCCGCGGCCGGGAACCTCACGGCGATCACCGCGACCCACGCCGACCCGAAGGTGAAGGTGCCGAGTCACACCTCGATCGATGCGGCCCTCATTCTGGGGCAACCGGGGCAAACGGTCTACGCCCGCCACGAACTCGACCGCACCGCGGTCGCGGTGGGCGAAGCCGCCCCGTACTCGATCGAAGTGGTCGAGCCGAAAGCGCCCCTCGTTCAGAACGGTTCGGCGAACTTGCGCGTCGTCGCAAAGCGGGCCGCGGGCTTCAAGGGACCGATCACGGTGTTCCCGCTCTGGACCCCGCCCGGTATGGGAATTCAAGGGTCGGCGGTCATCCCCGAAGGGCAAACCGAGTGCGTGCTACCGATGAACGCGGCCCCGAACGCGGCGGCCCGCAAGTGGAAAACGGTCGTTCACGCGGTCGCGGATGCCGGCAAA
>DASWYH010001384.1:0-1575 GCA_036405095.1 Gemmata sp.
CGGCCCGGCGGGCCGGCGCGGCCGAAACGGCCCTCCGGGGCTGGTGGGCACGGGCCGCCCGCGACCCCGACGGGAGCGCGTGGCTCGACGCGGTCCTCGCCGCCGGCGCGTGGGACCGGCTCGCGACGGGCGCCCGGACCCTCCGCGCGCTGGCCGAACTCCGGGACGAGGTGGGGCGGCTCCTGCTCGACGACCACAACCACGAGCCGCTCCTGTCCGGGCTGCTCCGGTTCCGCTCGGCCGCGCGGTGGGCACCGCCGCCGTATACCGAACTGGTCCGCGCCGCCGCGGAAACACAGCGCGCCCTGGCCGGCACCCGGGGCGCACTCGACCGCCCGAACGAGTTGGGCCAGCTCCAGGTCCGGGCCGCGCAACTGCGCGAGCTGGTCGGGGCCGGGCGGGTCCGTGCCTACGACCTCCGGTCGTTCCTGTGCGACAAGATCGAGTACATGACGGGGCAACTGCGCCGGCTCGCCCCTGCGCTCGCGGTCCCCGCAGACGCGACCTGGCTCCGCTGGGTTCTGGAGCGGGTGGCCGCGTGCGAGAACGGGACCGCCGACGCCCGGACGGCGGAGCTGTTCCGAGCGGTCGGGCTGTTCGCCCCGGGGGGTGGATCGTGAACGCGCGAACGGTACTCCTGTGGGGCGACGTGGGCGCCGGGAAAACGAGCCTGCTCGCCACGGCGCTGCTCGGCCCCGGCGCACACGCGCGGCTCCCGATGATCGACTGGCCCGCGTCCCTGCCGGCCATTCAGGACGCGCTGCTGCCGGCGTGGGAGCGGCTCACCAACGGGTTGCTCACGGTGCCCACCACCGCGCTCC
Organism: Gemmata sp.; assembly: GCA_036405095.1. GTDB lineage: Bacteria > Planctomycetota > Planctomycetia > Gemmatales > Gemmataceae > Gemmata. The sequence goes on from DASWYH010001384.1 coordinate 822, forward strand.
CGCAGCCGGTCGTGGTGCGGCTCACGGACGGGACCGAGGTGTCCTTTCAGGACATCATGGGCGAGCGCGCCCGGCGCCCGGACGGGACGGTCCGGGAGCTGCTCGGGCGCACCTCCGCGGTGCTGTTCGTGATGGGCTGGGGGGCGACCGGCCGGCGCCGGCAGTTCGAGGCGATCCGCACCGCCCTGCCCGCACTCGGGAGCCGCCCGCGGGCGCTGGCCTTCACCCGGTGCGAGCAGGCGCTCCGGAACGGGCACCCGGCCTGGGCGCCCGGGGGCGAAACGTCCGGGTGGTGGGCGGATCACCCCGGCTGGGAGCCCGAAGAGGCCGACACCCTGCGCCAGATCGGCACCGTGTGGCCGACGTCCGCCTATGGGTTCGATGGGAACGGGAACCCGGCGTGTGTACTCGACGAGTTCGGCGAGCTGGTGCCGTACAACATCCGCCCGGCGAACGGAACCGCGCTGCTCGGCTGGCTCCTCGGGAGGGTCTCGGTGTGAGTACCGAACTGAGCCCCCTTGCGGTGTTCGGGAAGGCGCCCGGCGGGGACGAGTTCCGACTGTGGGTGCGCCCCGGCGGCGCGGTCGATGCCGCCCTCGCCGGCCCGGCGGGCGACTGGCTCGGGCTGCTGCTCCAGAGCGGCAACCGGGCCGTGAGCGCGGTCCAGCGGGTCGCCGGGCGGTGGTGGCTGTTCCGGACCGAGCCCGACCCGCACCCGGACGCGAGTGGGCGCCCGACCGGGTTCGTGCTCGTC
>DASWYH010001385.1:0-7660 GCA_036405095.1 Gemmata sp.
GTACCGGCTGTGCGACGGGTTCCCCGAGGGGCGGGCGACCGGAAAGGCGCTGCACCTGCCCACCAACCGGACGGTCGAGATCACGCTGATCCCGTTCATCGAGATCCCCGGTTCGCGCGACGACGTCACGGGCCGGCGCGACCTCTGGGGCTCGCGCGAGTGGAGCATCCGCTCCCTGATCCAGCATGACAACCTCGAACCGCTACGCGATTATGGGCGGTGCGAGGTTCACCGGTGCCACTACGCCGTCTCGGACGCGCCGAACGCGGTCCCGCTGAGCCGGTTGCCGCTCCCAGTCCCGGTGCCGGTCGCGATGAGCGTTCTGGTCGGGATCGCGCAGGCGCTCGCGGCCCTGCACGCGGGCGGGGAGGACGGGCGTGCGGTGGTTCACGGTGGGGTCGGGCTGGACTCGGTCCGGCTCGTCAGCGCACCGGCCCGGCGGGTCCTGCTCTGCGGGTTCGCGAACATGACCTACGCGAACGAACCCCGCCCCGACGGGACCGGCCCCGCGCAACCGGCCGACGACATCCGCGCGCTGGGCGCGGTGATGGAGCCGTTGCTGTTCCGCGCCCCGGTGCCTGCCGGGGGGCGCGCCCCGGTCCGGGCGAGCTTCGCACGGCTCCAGCGGGTGCTGGCCGCGATGCGGGCGCCCGAAGGGGCGGACCCGCTGGCCGCGGAACAGGTGCTGGCCCAGCTCGTGCCGCCTGCGGGGTGAGTCGGCCGGCGGGTCCGCCCGCTCGACCGGAACGGGCGCGAGCCCCGGGCGCCCGCCCTTGCCGTAAAGCCGACCCGGCCGGCCCTACAAGAATGTGCCGGTGTCGCTACACAAACTTCGGACGTGAACCGCGGCGCCGCGCCCGGCGTATGGCGGGTAACGTCTGCTCCCGTACCGACCCCGCACAGGTCTCGCGATGTTCTCGACCTGGATCAACGATCCGACCGTGCTCCTCGCCGGTGTGGTGCTCGCCACCGTGCAGTTCGTCGCGGCGCTGCCGTGGCTCTGGGCCATCGACCCGAGGGGGTTCAAGTCCGCTGCCAGCAGCCCGGTCTCGTTCGGGTACGTGGTACTGGGGCTCATCGGCGCCGGGGTCGGCGTGGCCGCGTTCCTCGGGTACAAAGGCGACCCCACGACGCTCACGTGGTACGGCCGGTACATCTACGGTGCGATCCTGCACCTGCAACTCATCATCGCGGTGTTCCTGCTGCTCCCCCAGGTGCTCATGCTGCTCTGGCCCAAGGGCGGGGTGGTCGCGTTCGCGGCGTTCCGCGAGAGCTGCCGGCAGCCCATGTTCTGGCTCATCGCCGTCGGCGCGGCGGTCGCCATCTGGACGTCCGTCGCCATCCCGTACTTCACGTTCGGCGACGACTACAAGATGATGAAGCAGATCGGGTTCGACATCGTGATGCTGGCCGCCACCCTGTTCGGGGTGCTGGCCGCGAGCATGTCGATCAGCGAGGAAATTGAGGGCCGCACCGCGGTCACCCTGATGAGCAAGCCGGTGAACCGGCGCCAGTTCCTGATCGGCAAGTTCCTGGGCATCCTGATGGCGTGCCTCGTCATGTCGATGCTGCTCAACTGGACCCTCACCGACGCGCTGCGGGCGATGCGCGAGTTCGACCCGATCAACAACACCGCGGACCCGACGGACCCGCTCGGCGTGGCCGAGAAGGGGGTCGTCGATCCGATGACGTTCCAGGCCCAGCGGACCGTGGTGCCGCCGTTCAAGGCCGCAGTCCCGAGCGCCCCCGGGAAGGCGGTTGCCACCGGGGCCGGGCTGTGGTTCTCGGACGCGCTGGCGCACACGCTCGGGGTGTCGCTCGGGTTCGGGCAGGTGATGATCCTGGTCGCGGTGGCGTCGGCGCTGGCCACCCGGCTCGCGTTCGTCGTGAACCTCGTGTTGTGCCTGCTCCTGTTCTTCCTGGGGCACCTCGCGCCGGTGGTGGTTCAGGTGACCCAACAGGCCCAGGGGGGCGGCGTGGGGGTGCGGCTCGTCGGGTTCCTCGGGCAACTGTTCGACGCACTGTTGCCGTCGCTGGAGTCGTTCAACATGGGGCGGGCGATCATCCGGGAGAGCCCGCTCGACCTGTGGCAGTTCGGCGTGTACGTGCTGACCGTGACCGGGTACTCGCTGATCTACACCGTTATTGCTCTGCTCGGCGGGTTGCTCCTGTTCGAGGACCGCGACCTCGCGTAACCGCGCCAACGCAACTGGTTGTGTTTCTGTTTCTTGTGGCCCAGACCTTCCCGTCTGGGCCGCCTTCGTTTCGACCCAGACGGGAAGGTCTGGGCCACAAAACCGACACCCACAACCGGATTGTGAATCGGGGTTCAATCGGCGTCGAGCGGATACATGGGGCGCTTGATGCGCTGGTACTCGAACCGGGCGGCGTTGATCGCCGTCAACCCGGGCGTGTCCACTTCGATGACGGTTCCGCCGATCGGTGTGTAAGCCGCCTTGTACGCGACCGCGGCCTTGACCACGATCGCGCGCGTGTGTTTCGGATCGATCCCGAGGCTCGTGAGCTGTCCGAGGCTGAACGGCGGGGTCCGGAGCGTGTTCACCACGAGCAGGTTCCCGTCCGCGAGGTCGATGACGGCGGTGTGCCCCTGGTCGTTCATCCGCCGCCCCCCGTGTCGCGCCTCCACCTCCACCCAGCGCCCCTCGTGCAGCGAGCGGACCGTTCCGCGCACGCTCACCGGCGGCCCGTGTAAGGGGCCGGTGCTGCCGCCCACTTTCACCTCCACGCGCCCGCCGACCCCCGCGTCCTTGGCCTGGGCGACCGCCGACGGCGCGTGAACCACGACGACGAACCCCTTCGCGCGCTGCTTGAGGAGCTCCGCGAGGAGCACCGTTCCGTCCCCGGCCGACCCGCCGCCGATGTTGTCGCCGAGGTCGACGAGCAGCGCCGGGAGGTTGGTACACGCCAGCGCCAGGCGCACGGCTTCATCGGGCCGCGGGCACGGCACGTTCAGTTGCTCGCGCACCGACCACATCGCGGTCGCCAGCTCGTCCGCGGCGGCCCGGGCGCGGTCGCGGCTCCCGTCCGCAACGACGATCACGCTGGCACCCATTTCGGGCACGTCCGCGTAGGGGAACCCGGCCATCAGACTGACCGAAAGGATTCCGGGCTGCTGCTCCATGGCGCGGGCCATCCGCATGAGGCCGGACATCGGCTCGCGGGCGGTGTCCTGGCCGAGCAGGTTCAGGAGCATCGGCGGCTTCGCCACGTGGCAGACCGGGCGGATCTCGCCCTTCACCGCCCGCGCGACGAGCCCCCCGGCGATCAGCCCGCGCTGGCGCTGGTCGATGTGCGGGTAGGTCTGGTAGCCGACGAGCGCGGTCGCGGTGTCGGCCATCTGGGGCGCCACGTTCCCGTGGAAATCGAGCGTCACGACGAGCGGGACGTTCGGCCCGAGCGCCGCGCGGACCCGGCGCAACACTTCGGCGTCCGCGTCGGGGTGCTTGGGGGTGACCATCGCCCCGTGGAGCGCGAGCAGCACCCCGTCGGCCCGCGCGAGCTTGAACCCGGTGACCAGCGCGTCAGTGAAGTGGCTGAAGAACTCGTCGCTCACCGGCCCGGCGGGCGTGGCCCACGCCATCGCCACGGGGATCGGGGTGTACCCGAACCGGTTCCCGCCCTCAATGAACCCCCCGACCTCGTGGTGCGCGTCCTGCCAACTGGGGATGACGGCGTCGCCGTAGGTGAGGCTGCCGTCGCGGAACCGGGCGAGGTCCGTGGGGAGCGGGGCGAACGTGTTCGACTCGTGCATGAACCCGCCGATGGCGATCCGCATAAATTCTTCTCCGCCAGCCCCGCCGAGGCGCCCGCGCACCCGCGCGCGTTCTCCGCGCCCTTCGTTAACGAGATTTCATATGGTTTCTGTGGGGGAGTTGGTCCCTCATTCTCCGTTTCCGTGAGGTGCTATCGTGGCCGTGAACGTGGCGGTGGTCGGCGCAACGGGTGCCGTGGGCGATCTGATCCGGAAGGTGCTCGCGGAGCGCAACTTCCCGGTCAAATCGATCAAATTTCTGGCTTCCGAGAAGAGCGCCGGTAAAACCGTCGAGTTCGCGGGCAAACCGTACCCGGTCGAACCGATCCGGGCGGACGCGTTTCAGGGCGTTCAGATCGTCCTGAGCAGCACCCCCGGTTCGGTGAGCAAGGAGTTCTCGCCCCTCGCCGCGAAGGCCGGCGCGATCGTGGTGGACAACTCCTCGGCGTGGCGCATGGACCCGGACTGTCCGCTCGTGGTGCCCGAGGTGAACGCGCACGAGCTGCACAACATCAAGAAGGGCATCGTCGCGAACCCGAACTGCGTCGCCATCCCCCTGTGCGTCGCACTGAAGCCGCTGCACGACCTCGCGCCGGTGAAGCGGATCGTGGTGGCGACCTACCAATCGTCGTCGGGCAAGGGCGCCAAGGGGCTGTCCGACTTCAACGCGCAGTTGAGTGCTTACGCCGCCGGGCAACCCGTGCCCGCGCCGACAGCGCACCGGGCGCAACTCGCCGGCAACGTCATCACGCTCGACTGGACGCTCGACCCGAACGGGTTCACCGAAGAAGAGAACAAGGTCATCAACGAGACGCGCAAGATTCTTGGTGACCAGACGATCGGGGTTTGCCCCACGTGCGTTCGGGTGCCCGTCAAAGTGGCCCACAGCGAAGCGGTCACCGTCGAGTTCGCGCACCCGGTGTCGGTCGCCGACGCCAAAGCGGCGCTCGCCAAAGCGCCGGGTGTCGTATTCATGGACGAGACCGCGGGCGGCGGGTTCCCGCAGCCCCTCCACGCCGAGGGGAGCGACCACACCTTCGTGGGCCGCGTGCGGCAAGACCCGAGCAACCCGAACGCGCTGTGCCTGTGGGTGGTCGCCGACAACCTCCGCAAGGGGGCCGCGAGCAACGCCGTGCAGTGCGCGGAGGAACTGGTGAAGCGCGGGATCGTGAAATAAGACGGGCGCAGGTGAACGCAGATATTGGAGACAAGAAGGCCCACTTGTTGCCTTTTGATCTGCGTTCGCCGGTGCCCCTCTGTGGATAAAACGCTCCCGCTCCCCATGCGCAACCTCAAGCTCACCATCCGCTACGACGGGACCGACTTCTTCGGCTGGCAGACGCAACCCGGTCAGCGCACGGTGCAAGAGACCATCGAGCGGGCCGTCGCGGAGATCACGCGCGAGCCCCGGGTGCGGTTGAACTGTAGCGGGCGCACCGACTCCGGCGTCCACGCGGTCGGACAGGTCGCGAACGCCTACACCGCGTCCCGGCTGCCCTGCGAGGTGCTGCTCAAAGCGATCAACGCGAAGCTGCCCGAAGACGTTGGTGTTCGTGAGGTGGCGGAGGTGCCGCAGAGCTTCTGCGCCAACAAAGACGCGCTGCGGAAGATGTACCGCTACGTGGTTCAGGACGGGCGGTTGCAAGACCCGTTCCTGCGCAAATACGCCTGGTTCGTGCGGCAAAACCTCGACGCCGGGGCGATGGCGCGCGCGGGGCAATGTTTGGTGGGGCGGCACGATTTCCGCTGCTTCGAGACGGAGTGGCCGAACCGGCTCACCAGCGTCCGCACGATCACGCACCTGAGCGTGAACCGCTTCGGGGAGTGCGTCTGGATCGATGTGGAGGCCAACGGCTTCCTCTACAACATGGTGCGCGCGATTGCGGGCAGCCTGGTCCAGGTGGGCCGCGGGTTCTGGCCCGAAACGCGAATCGCCGATGTGCTCCGCGCGCTGGACCGCCGGCTCGCCGGCCCGACCGCGCCGCCCGAAGGCCTCTTCCTGATGCGAGTGACGTACCCTCCATGCCCCACTTGAACTACCCGACCGAACTCACAGTGGAACCGTGCCCGCACCCAGTGGACGCAACGGTCACCGTCCCGGGCAGCAAGAGCATCACCAACCGCGCGCTGGTGCTCGCGGCGCTCCACAGCCTCCACACGCCGTGTGTGCTGACCGGGGCGCTCAAAAGCGAAGACACCGAGGTGATGGTCGAGTGCCTCCGGCGGCTCGGCTTCAGCGTCCGCGCCGAGTGGCCGACGGTTCACGTCCTCCAGCACCAGGGCCGGTCCTACGTTCCGGCAACCGATGCGGACCTGTTCGTGGCGAATTCGGGAACGACCGTGCGGTTCCTGACCGCCCTGTGCGCGGTCGGGAACGGGCGCTATCGGCTCGATGGGATCGAGCGGATGCGGGAGCGCCCGATCCAGGACCTGCTCGACGCCCTCAACGACCTCGGGGTGACGGCGGTGAGCGAAACCGGGAACGGGTGCCCGCCGGTCGTGGTCACCTCGAACGGTTTCTTCTCCCGCGAGTCGGTCTCGATCCGGGCCGGGGTGAGCAGCCAGTTCTTGAGCGCGCTGCTGATGGTGGCGCCGGTCAACGGCGGGAGCGACGGGCTGACCGTCCGGGTGCGCGGGGAGGTGGTGTCGGAACCGTACATCGCGATGACCGAAGCGCTGCTCCGGCACTGGGGGGTTCCGTTCTCGCGCAGCCGCGACCGTGACGAAACACGCTACCACTTCGCGCCCGATGCCATCCGCCACTTCGGCAAAACGTCGGCGTTCACCGTCGAGCCGGACGCTTCTTCTGCGTCGTATTTCTGGGCAACGGCTGCGGTCACCGGCGGGCGGGTCACCGTTTCGGGCTTGAACCGCAAATCGCTGCAAGGGGACGTGCGGTTCGTCGATGTGCTGGCGCAGATGGGGTGCCGTGTCGAGGAGCGCCCCGAGGGCGTCACGGTTCACGGCGGCGCCCTCCGCGGGGTCGACGTCGATATGAACGACATCAGCGACACCGTGATGACGCTCGGCGCGGTCGCGTGCTTCGCCGACGGCCCGACGACCATTCGGAACGTGGCACACATCCGCCACAAGGAAACGGACCGCATCGCCGCACTTGCGACTGAACTCCGCAAGCTCGGGGCCGCCGTCGAAGAGAGAGAGGACGGGTTAACGATCGTCCCGCGCCCGCTCACGGGCTGCGCGGTCGATACCTACAACGATCACCGCATGGCGATGAGTTTGGCGCTGGTGGGGCTGCGGGTGCCGGGTGTGGTGATTCGGAACCCGAAATGCGTTGAGAAGACGTACCCGGAGTTCTGGCAGGATTTCGCAGCGGTTTGCGACGGGAAATGATAACGGATCGTATTGGTTTCGATCTGTAGTTCCCCGGGTGGCGCGGCGCGGACCCGGGGCTGTGGGACGGAACCCCTTCGGGGTACAAATCTGTGGTCTTCTACCCCGAAGCAGCCCCGCGTGCGCGTGGCGACCGGGGAACAGGGGCTGGAACCCTTGTCGCTTCACTTGCCTTCGGGCTTCGGCGGTTCGGTCCAGAACGGGCTGTGGCAGCGGATCTTGTAAAGGATCTTGTCGCGGGCCTCGCCGGTCGCGGTCTCCAGCTTCGCCTTCAGCTTCTTCATCTTCTTCTTGCGGCTGTACCGCCGGTCCAATTCGATTCGCCGTTCGACCATATACTGCCCCCTGAAAGAACGCCTCGGCCGGGATCACGACCTCTTGCCGCGAAGCGCTGCTTCACGGCCGCTCCATACGCGGACGCGATGAATCAAACTTACACACTATCGCCCCCTGCGACAAGCACGACGTCGGGACCGTTTCGTCGGGCGCTGCTCGCCGTTTGGGCGCTGCTCACGCTCGGGGCGCTGGCGTTCG
>DASWYH010001386.1:0-4645 GCA_036405095.1 Gemmata sp.
GGCGCCGGGGGCGGCATCGTCGGGCCCCCGCCGGGCAACTGGCCGGGCATCGAGGGCGCGCCCGGGATCAGCAGAGGGGCGGGGGGGGCACCGTACTGAGCGTTCATCAGGGTGCCGGCCGCGTTACCCGGGAGGCAGCCCCCGTTGGGGCCGGTGCAGGCGCCCCCGATGCACGGGTACTGGTTGGCGGTCGGGCCGCACTTGTACGGGGCGTTGTAGCACTTGCCGTTCCACACCTTGCGCTGGCCGCGGGGCACTTCCAGGACGTTCTCCAAGAATAGTTCATAATCGTCCGGGGTGCGGGTCTCCTGGCCCGGGAGCCGCTTCGGGGCCTGGCACGGGTCCATCGGGTGGACCAGCCGCGGGGTCACCAGGATCACCAGCTCGCTCTCGCGGACCGTATAGTCCACGCGGCTGAAGTAGGTGCCGGCGAAGGGCAGGTCGCCGAGCACCGGCACCTTCTGCGCGGTGGCCCCGGTGCTGTTCTGGATCAGCCCGCCGATGGCGAACGTCTGGCCCGATTCGAGCAGCACCGTGGACCGGACCGTCTGCTCCGTGAACCCGGGGCTGCTGGCCCCGTTGACGGTGATCCCGAGGCCCTGGTTCACCGCGGTGATGCGGGGCTGGATGTCCAGCCAGATCATCCCGTTCCCGTACACGATCGGGACCACCTCCAGTTCGGTCCCGAACGGCACCAGGGTCACGCCGGGGCCGGTGATGCCCGAGGTGGCGCTCAGGATCGCCTGCTGACCGCCGGCCCGGAAGGACGCGGCCCGCCCGGTCTGGGTCACCACCCGCGGCTCCGCGAGGAACTTCGCCACGCCCTCGGTCCGCAGGGCGCGGAGCGCGCCGAAGAACCGGTTGGGCACCACCGCGAACTGCATGTTCGCGTCGGGGCTGATCGTCAGGGTGGTGGTGGTGCCCGCGGTCTGGACCCCGAGCAGCCCGCTCACCAGGCTGTTGAACGAGAAGCTCCCGCGGCCCGGCAGCGCGAAGTCGAACCCGCGGCTGCGGAGCTGGTTGCGGTCCACCGAGGCGATCACCACGTCGATCTGCACCTGCTGCACGCCGCCGACCTGGACGGCGTTGATCACGTTGTTGTTGACCCCGCCCACGGCGCTGTTCGCGAGCCGCTGCACGATGTCCGCGTCCTGCGGGCTGGTCACGTACCCGCTGAGCACGATCACGTTGCCGATGCCCGGCTCGACGCTGACGTTCGAGGTGGGGACCGTGTCCCGGATCAGCTTGCGGAGCTGCGCCAGGTCCGGTTTCACCACCACGTCGAACTTGAGCGGGGGCAGGTCCTTCTGGAGCACGGTCAGCTGGCTCAGGCCCGAGACCTTACCGGTCAGGAGCAGCTTCTTCGGGTCGCCCGGGTCGGTGACCGCCTTCAGGACGGTGTCGTTGCTGATCAGGATGTCGCTGATCGGGTTCGTGGCTTTCGGGTCGAAGGCCACCAGCCCGCCGAGGGGGACGACGATCGCCCCGCTCTTGTCCAGCGCCGCCGACTGCGGCGGGTTCTTGGGGTCGGGCGGCTGCCCGGTGCCCGTGGTTACGGCCACGAGCCCCAGCGTCAACACGAGCGCCCACGGCAGCAGCCGTTGGGGTTTACGGTTACGGTGCATCCTGTCACCTCTCCTCGTCAAAGGGCGGATCGCTCCGCCCGGCTGCATGGGTCCCCGGTTCCGGGTCGGGGCACAGACCCGGCCGGTTCCGGTCGTGTGGCGGGGCGGTCCCGCCGGGGGCTACCGCCGGTCCGCCGGTGGTCCTCATGACCACGGGCGGGGGGCGGTTGTGTTCCCCGTGATGGCCTCGCCGCCACCCGGGGAACGGGCTGCTTCGTCAGTCGATCTTCTTGTCCGGCTCGGCCTTCGGCTCGGCCTTCGGCGCGGCGTCTTCCTTGGCCGCCTGCTCGACGCTCATCTCGGCGACCTTCTTCCACTTGCCCGGCGCCACCTCCTCGTAGCGGAGGACCGTCGTGCCGTTGGCGGTGTGGACCGTCACGTCGTGGAACTTGCGCTTCGCTACGGGCGCTTTGGGCTCCTCGCTCGGGCCTTTGGGGGCGACCGGGGCCGGCTTCTCGGGGATGAACTCTTCCGGCGGCTTCACCTTCCCGCTCTGGAGCCCGACCATGCCGGGGGTGACCCACTGGCCCTTCGACACGCCCGTCTTGAGGTACTGGCCCAGCGCGTCACCGAGGTCGCCCATGGCGTTGCCCGCGAACTCCTTGGGCAGCGCCTTCTCCTCGAACATGTCGGCGATCAGGTCCTTGGTGATTTCCGTGTTCGGGGCGATGTCCTTCTTGGCGACCAGCACCTTGACCATCGGCATCGCCGGGGGCGCCGGGGGGTCGGGCTGCTTGACCATCGGCGCGACCGGGTCCGGCGTCATCGGTGCGGGCGGCTCGGGCGGCATGCCGGTCGGTTCGCCCGTCTTCCCGTTGGTTTCGATCGAGTTGGTCACCCCGCTCACCCCGCCCGGGTTCTTCTCGTCGGACAGCTTCTTGATGACCTCGTCGATGTTGTAACTCTTGTCGGTCTCGGCGCTCTTGTTCGCGTTGCGGAGCAGCAGCTCGATGGTGCAGCCGCGGCTCCGGGCCAGCGACAGGAGCAGCGCCTCTTTGCCCTTGACCGCGAAGGACACCGAGTTCAGGTTCGGGAACGTGCCGTTCTTGCTGTACGCGGTCTCGGTGCCGACCGCGACCACGAGCATGTTCACCAGCAGCGGGAACGCTTCGAGCTTGTTGCCCAGGCGGAGCGTGGCGAGCACATCGACCCGGCTGCCCGGCCCGACGAACCCGGCCGCCGCTTGTGACGCCCCGAGCGGGACGGACACCATGTCGTGCCCGTCGGGCAGGGTGATGACCCCGCCCTTGCTCAGGTCCTGGGAGTTGATGACCTCTTCGACCCGGATCGGGCGCGAGAGCCGCTTGTCCACCAGCTCCTCGGGGTTCAGGACCACCGTCGGGGGCAATCCGTCCTTGGGGCGCCGCGCGATCTTCACGGACGATTTCAGGTCGTCCTTGGTGAGCATGGTGCCCACCGGGAGGTCCTTGGCCGCGACCACGACTTCCATCTGATCGACGGGCTTCGCGCTCATTTGCGCCGTCAGGAACGCGGCCACGAGGCCGCACCCGACCGCGACTACCATCAGGACGCTGTTCTTCTGCTTCATGGGTGCTCAACCCCTCGGGGACAAAGTGGCCAACGGTCAGCGGTTGGTGCCCGGTGCTCGCGTCCCTGTGGGACGAGCCGATCGGGTGGACCGGGCGGGCCGCTTTCGCACGGCACCGCCGCCGGCGGCGGCCTCACGTGGCCGCGCGCCTTGCGCCCGTCACCTCTTGCGAGGGGCACGTGAAGCCCGCTGTTGGTCGTGACCCGTGGCGCCGCCGACGGTTCCGGCCGGTTCGGGTGCTCGTAGCGTCCATGAAGCTCGCGACGATCAGCTGAACCTTACCGAATTTGCCGGGCCGATGTGGCGTAGCGCCTCTTCTCCCCGCCAACAGAATCGACCGGGGAGGTCGGGTTCCTTCAATGTTTCGGAGTTTCCGACTTGCGCCGAAAATTCGCAGCTTGCCAGATCTATAGCTCATCCCGTTTGGCCGGGTGGGCCGGTGGGCCGGATTTTTCCGGTCGTAAGTTCAGAATTTCGCTCAAGTGCGGGTTGCGGCGACTGGGTAAAGTTGCCTCACAGCTTGTCCTTGGTCCTTGGTCCTTGGTCCTTGGTCATTGGCCCTTGGCGCGCTGGGCGTGTGCATGCGCTGAACATAATGGAGGGCTCTGCTTTGGCTAATGACCAACGACCAATGACCGTTGGTTACCCGACCAGGAGCAGCGCGTAGGCCAGGTACATCAGGAACCCGACGCACAGCGGGATCCCGTAGGGCAGCTTGGTCCACCGGCTGCGGCGGTCGTGGGCGCGCTTGCTCGCGGCGCTCACCTGACCGGAGCCGAACATCTTGAGGTCGCTCAGAACCTCGCCGACGAAGCCCGCGTTCTTCTTGAACTGGCGCCGCAGGAAGATGATGACCAGCCCGAACGCGCCGCCGGCGACCGCGCCGAAGCAGAACGCCCAGAACACCACCCCCATCCCGTGCAGCGCGGCTCCTCCGGCCGCGGCCGTCGTCCCCCCGGTGCCGAAGAACGCCCCGACCCACGCGCCGAACCCCATCTGCATCTTCACGTCGCCGGCCCCGACGCCGCCGATCATCAGCATCGGGAGCAGCAGCACGAACCCGAACAGGGTGCCCAGGACGGCGATCCCGAACCCGCCGGTGCCGGCGTCCACGGGGGCGCCGAAGTCGTGCAGCGCGCCGAGCGCCCAGCCGCTCAGCACCAGCGGCAGGGTGAGCCAGTTGGGCACCTTCAGCGCCCACCCGTCGATGACCGCGGCCAGGATCATCCCGAAGGAGATCACCACCAGCGGACCGCCGTTGAGCCCCTCGGGCCACAGCGCGGCCCAGCCCACGTGCGCGGCGGCGGCGGCGCACACCCACGCGACCGCGAGGACCGGCATCCGGGCCATCTGGAGGAGGCACGCGCGGTCGATGCCGAGCGTGTCGTCGGTTAGTGCGGGCGCCGGGGTCGCGTTCGGGAGGACGGCGTTGCTCATCGGGAGGTCACCTCGGTCTCGGGGTCGGTGGACG
>DASWYH010001387.1:0-1573 GCA_036405095.1 Gemmata sp.
ACCGTCCCCGACGTCCATGCGCACCGCCACCCCGGCCGACTCCCGCCGCCCGGGCCCCCCCCGGCCGTGAACTGCCCCCCTGGTCGGTGTTGAACACCTCCGGCTTGCCCCGCCCCAGCGCCTCCTCCAACATCTCCTGGCAGAACGAACCGTCGCGCGTGTTCGACAGCTTCCAACTCACCACGTACCGGCTGAACCAGTCGATGGTCGCCGCCAGGTACATGAACCCCGACGGCATGGGGACGTACGTGATGTCGGCACTCCACACCTGGTTGACCCGCTCGATCGCCACGCCCCGCAGCAGGTACGGGTACGCCTCGTGCCCACGGCCCGCCAGCAACAATTTCGGCTTGGGAGAGATGGCATCCAGTCCCACCACCCGCATCAACCGCGGCACCCGCTTGCGGTTCACCTCGTGCCCCTGGCCGATGAGCCACCGCACGATCTTCCGGCTCCCGAAGAACGGGTGGGCCGCATACTCCTGGTCGGTGGGCCGCATCAACGCCACGTTCTCGGGCGTCTCCGAGGCCGGCTCGTAGTACAGGGTCGAGCGGTTCAACCCGACCAGTTCGCACTGCCGGCGGGTGCTCAACTCGGGGTGGTCCTCCTCGATCAAGCTTCGCCTGGCGTCAGCGAGGGTGGCAGCTTTTTTTTGACCCAATCGAGTTCGACCTTGAGCCGCCCGATCTGCTTGAACAGTTCGGCCGTCTTGTCCTCCGGGGGCCGGTGCTCTTGGCCCCCGGGGCGAACACGGCCTCGGACCCGGACAGGAGCAGCTTCTTCCAACCGTGGATCGGCGTCGGGTGCACCTCGAAATGCGACGCCAGCTCGTTGATGGTCTTGTCGCCCTTCACTGCCGCCAATGCGACCTGAGCCTTGAACGTCGCCGAGTGGCTCTTCCGCTTGCCTGCCATGGGTTCCCCTTTCCCGGGCCTCCGGGATAGCTTGGCCGGCGGTCCAGTTTTCGGGGGCCACTATAAAGTCCGGAATTGGTGTTAGCGCGGCCCGCAGCCTCGTGTATACTGCACCAACGCGGGCCGACCGGCCTGCCCGTCAGGAGATGATGCCCTATCCATCCGTTCGCGCTTGCCCCTCTTGGCCGATTCGCCCTGTGCAGTCCCATCACAGCCACCAAGACCGTTAAGCCGCGCGGCTCCTGACCGGTCGCGGCCACTCCGGCCGCGCCGCCCGTTTCCCGGGCCAAAAGCCCAGAAGAGAGTGCGTTTTGAAGAAGCTCTACGTTGGCAACCTGCCGTTCAACGCCACCGCTGACGAACTGCGGGAGATGTTCTCCCCGCACGGCCGGGTGCTGAGCGCGACCATCTGCACGGACCGCGAGACCGGCAACAGCCGTGGGTTCGCGTTTGTCGAGATGGCCGAGGGTGCCGAGGAGGCGATCCAGGCGCTGCACACCGCCCAGTTCGGCGGCCGCAGCCTGACAGTGAACGAGGCCAAGCCCCGCGAGGGCGGTTCGTCCGGTGGGCCGCGTGGCGGCTCCGGCACCAACCGCGGCGGGTACGCCCGTAGCTACTGACCAGCAGTACGACTCACGGCCCCGGTACGCCATAGGAGC
>DASWYH010001388.1:0-6454 GCA_036405095.1 Gemmata sp.
GAAGAGGTCGTTGAGGCTTTTGCGCTCGACTGCGATCCGGTCCGCGTACCCTGCGAGCGAGTAATCACCCGACGACAGGCCGACTGTTTCGGTATCCACAACGAGCGGCCCGCCGCCGTCCCGCTTGTCCGCACGGAACCCGGCGAACGTGTAGGGCTGTTGTTCGCGGGTGTCGATCAGGATGGTTCCGGGGAAGCGAACGGGCCGTTCGGTGCGCATCACGCAACCCCCGCAGTGAACAGGTTCGGAGCCGCAGCGCGGGCCAACTCGCGGGGCAGCGCCTTCGCCGCGTTGCGCGCGATGAGCTTCACGTCCTTCACGGACCTGTCGAGTTGCACAGCGACTTGTTCAGGCGACAGCCCGTTCACCACGATCAGCGTGACGATGGATCGGGCCGGTTCCCCCAGCCGGGTGAGCGCTTCGGATTGGACCTCGTCCAGTTCTTTGACCGCGTCCTCTTCCTCAACCCCCGAGCGGTCCGGAGTGGTGACCGCGTCCCAACCCTCAATGTGGGTCACGCCCTCGCCGCGGTACGTTGTGGTCACGTTCGCGAGGTGCCGACGGATGCACGACGTGGCGTAGGTATTGAACTTCGTTTTCAGGTCCGGGCACCACCGGCGCGAGGCTTCCACGGCCGCGAGCAGCGCCTCTTGTTCCAAGTCCTCGAACTCGTGCGCGGGGTTCGCTCGCGCTGCTTTGCGAGCCTCATTCGCACAGGTCCGCTTCACCGAATCGACCAGCGCCATGCGCTCGGGTTCGGTGAGGGTGTTGAGGGCTGGGGGCTTCTCGGTGCCGAATAACGTGTTCACGGTGCCATCTCGTTTGTGCTGTGAGGAAGGGGGAACAACAGGATGATTGACGGTCACTCGCCCGCGAGCAGCTCCCGCAGGAACGTCTTGCGCTGGCTCAGTGACTGCCGCCGACATTGCGTGTCGAACGCGGCGCGGTCGCCGATCACGAGGCACGCGGACTTGGCGCGGCTGATGGCCGTGTACCACCAATTGCGGTCGGCCACGGTGGTGCCGGCCCGGTCCGCGATGACGATCACGAGCGGCCATTCGCCGCCCTGGCTCTTGTGGGTGGTGATGCCCCAAGCCGAATCCCAATCGCCCATCGCGCCGCCGCCGGATTCCTCACCGGCTTCCTCGGCGTCGTCGGCCTTCGGCTTCGACTTGGGCACCCAGACGGACTTCCCGCCGACCGCAACCACCATGCCCGGCGCGCCAACCGCCGTAACGCACCCGACTTCGCCGTTTGCGACGTAGATTTCGCCCTCGCTCGCGATGTCGTATTGCGTGCTGTCTTCGAATTGGTCGGGGGTCGGGAAGAGGGACTTCGGTAGCGCGGGCCGAAGGTTCGAGTTCTTGAGGCAGATGACCTTGTCGCCGACCGCGAACGGGATCACGGGCACGCGCCGACCGTCCGGGTTCAGCACCTTCGCGAACCGCTCGTTCACGGCCTTCCGCGACACGTCGGACTTGTCGTTGGTCGCAACCAGAATCTGCGCGTCCCAGACCGGATCGAACCGCGTCACGGACCGCAACACTTTCTCAATCACATCCAACGTTTCGGCCGGTCGGCATTCGAGGAACCGCAGGTTCGCGGGGTCTTTCGCGTCCAGGTCGAACGTGTCACAGAACACCGGGCGCTCGCCCTTCTTGATGGCTTCGCACGCGCGAACGATGGCACCGGCGTTGCGCCGAACCTCGGTCAGGTTCCCTTGCGACACACCCGCCGCGAGCAAATCCCGCAGTGGGGCACCGTGGCCGACTGGTGGCAACTGGAACGGGTCGCCGACGAACAGGACTTGCGTCCCGGGCATCACCACTTCGGGCTGAGCCGGGATCACGACGCGGGCCGTTGCGTTCCGCGGGCGAACGGGCGCGTGCTGGTTGCTCGGCACGCGCTTGATACAGGTCGGCCCGTAGCCGGTTTCCCAGCTTTTGGGATCGGTCAGCGGGCGCCCGCACCGGCGACACGGCGGGGGAACCAGGTCTCCGGCCTCAACGACGATTTCGGGGGATGCGGGCAGCACGTTCGGCGCCGCGCAGGCGTCGAGAAGATCGGCCATCAAGTTCGTGTCGATCATGGACGATTCGTCCACGACGATGAACCGCTGTTCGAGCGGATTGTTGCGGTTCCGGTTGAAGCCCCAGCCCGCCCCGTCGTGCCCGTTGCGGCCGATTTCGAGCAGTTGGTGAATCGTGGTCGCGCGGATCGAAACGCCCCGGGCCGCGAGCGATTCCGTAGCCCGAACCGCCGCCTTGCCGGTCGGGGCGCACACCGCAACCGCGTCCGGGCCGTGCTGGGCGATGACCTCGCGCAGCACGAACGAAAGGCTGTGCGTCTTCCCCGTGCCCGGCCCGCCGGTGTAGCACCCGAGCGCGGTAGCGGTGGCGCGGTGGAGCTGCTCGGCTTGGTGCCCGGACGGGAGCCCGTCCCCTTCGACCTGGGACACCGGCACCGAAGCCGGCCACAGTGACGGACCCGCGAGAAGCCGCGCAACCGCGTCCGCGATCCGCTGTTCGGCGCGTCCGTGATGGGCCACCGCGACCCAGCGTTCGGCACCGTTTCGGCGCACCGCGAACAGCCCGCCGCGGATGCCGAGCTTCACCGCCTTCACGGGATCGGCCGCACCGGGCACCGCGTCTGTGATCGCTTTCACGACCACTTCGGCACTCATCCACGTAGAACCGGTGCGGTCCTCACGAAGCGCGTTCCAGCCGGCCAGCGCCTGCCGCTTGAGCGTCTTGCGAGACTTGCCCAAATCGAGGTGCAACTTGTCGCACCGCTTCCACCCGCACCCCGGAAGGTGCGACGTGAGCAAGCGGAACGGACACCGGCGGATGACCTCGGGCGCGCGCACGCCCCATTTCGAAATGGCGTGATCCACCAGCTTGCCAGGGAACCCGCGCCCGTTGAGCAGGCCGAACAGATCGATCCGCGTCTTTTCGAGGAACTGATACCGTGTGAGGTCGGTAGCCGCCGTGGTGGCCGACTCCAACGACATGATGCCGTCATCGGCGACCCGTTCCGGCGTCTCTCGCAGCACGCGGACCGCGTCCGGGCCGTACACCTCCCAGAGCCGGTTCGCGAGCTTCGAGCCGATCCCCTCGCAGATGTCGCCGAGGTACTTCACAACCGCGGTGCGCGTGTGCGGGGTGTCGCAGACGAACGTACCGGCCTTGAACTGCGGACCCTTCGGGCCTTCCTCCCAGCGGCCCAAAAAGCGGTAATACTGCCCGCGCGTGAACTCGGTGGATGCCGCGTCAACAACGACCTTCTTGCCGTCCGTGAGCGCCAGAATGGAAACGGGCTTGTCGTCGTCGTGCCACACGACCTTTTCGAGCAGTCCCGTGTGTTCCTTCTTGGTGCGGTCCTTCGGCACCGAATCGAGGTCGAACATGCGCGCACCTTCGGCTGAACCCGCGTGTGCGGGCGTGTTGAGGGGTCGGTGAGGAGGGGTTACTAGCGGTTCCTGATTGCCTCAGCGATCTCGCTGAGAGTGTTGGAAATTGAACTCGTGATATCTTCCGGCTCTTCTCTTCCGAGCAGTGCGGCGCGCAGGGCTAAGCAAAAGTGGTGGGCATGCATTTCTGATACCTTCCAACTGTTTTGATGTTTGATTTCCTCTG
Organism: Gemmata sp.; assembly: GCA_036405095.1. GTDB lineage: Bacteria > Planctomycetota > Planctomycetia > Gemmatales > Gemmataceae > Gemmata. The sequence goes on from DASWYH010001388.1 coordinate 3,636, forward strand.
CTATCAATTGTGCTGATTTCAGCACCTTATTAGCAAGTAATATTATTGCCGCGGCAACCGGGTCGTTTGTGGCCTTTTCAGTCATGACATCCTTAGCGGTTTGTGGGTGAACAGGATCAGCCGCACGCCGCGGAATCGAACCGCGCCCAGCTCCATCGCGTGCAGTCACGGCGTTAGATGCCGCTGGTGTCCACCTTCGGCTTGGGCGGGGCCGCTGCCGGCTTGGTCCCGGCCTTCGCCTTGGGCACGTCCTTCACGTCCTTGTCATCCAGCGCCCAGATGCCGCCGAACGTCACGTTCGCCGCAATGCCCTTGGTCTTGTCCTTCTTCTCGTACTCGCGGTGGCTAACCTCGATCACGCACTCGGCGCCCTGGCAGTCAACGAAGTTGTGTTTGCCCTCAACGCGCATGTACTTCTTGGTCTTGGGGTCCACCTTCAGCAGCCCGAGGCGGGAGCCGAACAGCACCATGCGGTTCACCGTCTTGTCGCTTGACCACAGGGTTTCCTTGACTTCCTGACCGGCAAACGCACCCGTCAGGATGACGAAGGTCAACTCGGTGCCCGCGGTCCCGTTGGTTTTCGAGGTCACGTCCCCGGCCCCGTAGAGCCGCACGTGATACTTGCCCGCCGGGATCAACCCGCCGCTCTTGGCGACCTGATCCACGGTTTCCGGGTTGATGTTGTCCAACGGGATGTCGTCGAAGTTCATGTTCAGGTTCCGTAGGTGTCGATCAGCTTGTTCCGCACCGTTTCAATGGTTGAAAATCGAACCCGATCATCCCAGGTGGGCGGATACCCCAGGACACCGAGCCCGGCCACCCACACGGCAGCCGGTCCGTACCTCGCAACGAGCGGCCGGTAAGGCGCCGCCCAGAACTGCGTCAAATCGAGGCTGTTGATAAAGGCCAGAGCGCCGGGTACTAGCTCGCTCCGGCCCCCGCAAAAACCTCCTTCACCTCCTGCGCGAAGCCCTCGCTTTCGAGCAGCTTCCGCAACTCCGCGGCCTTCTCCGGCGAGAGCTGGCGCGCGCTGGTCACGCCGTAGCTGCCGAGCAGCGCGCCCCATGCGGCATCCACCGCGGGCCGGTCGTTCGGGTCGATGCCCTTGCCGCGCAGCCACGCGGGCCGCGCCGATGCGATTTGCTGGATGGTGGCTTCGTCGGCCACCGCTTCGGCCTTGGCTTCGGGCAGTTGCGGCACGACCGGCGGGAGATCGACGGGCGCGGGATCGGCTTTCACGCTGACCACGCGAACGGGCACGTCGAGTTCCTCTTCCGCGATGCCCAGGCCGCAAAGAACGTCGTTGAAGTTGTCGCGCAGGTTCCACCCGCGGGCGCGCCACATCAACTGACGGTCCGGGTACTCGGTCCACGGGCCTTCCTTGCCCCAGAGCTTTGCTTGCTTGGCGTCGGCCACGCTGAACGTCGTTGTGCGACTGGCCGACGCGCCCTTGCGCTTGGTGACACACACCGCCCGGCGCTCGTCCCCCTCACCCTCAATAGTCTCGGTCACGTCGCCGTCGAGTAGGCCACTGGCCCGCACGAGCGCGAGCGCGGCATCGCCCCAGATGACGGCGCGACCGTTGATGATCGCGATCCAGTTCACCGACTGCACCGGCGACAGCCCGACTTCGTACCCGGCGATGATCCGCGCCGCGACCGCTTCGGGCCTGCTGCAATGCTTGTTGTTCATCCCGCCCGAGTACAGGATGCGAGCCAACGCCAAGACCGCTTCCGGGTCCGGGTTCGTTTCGTATCGCATGAGGTTACGGGGCACCGGTTCGACCGGCGGATAAGTGATAACGTTGGACACGGGCACATCTCCTTAACGGCGGGTAAAGGTCGGGGCCAACTGCTCGGCGAGCGATTGGGCTTCTTCATGGGTCAACTGCAACGATCCGAACCCAGGCACGCCGAGAATCACGAACCGATTGAATCGCGTGGCATATGGGGCCGAAGGTTGGCGCAGCAAGGCGAGCGCGAGCACGAACCCGAGCGCGCGCCGGAACAAGCGGAACATGAAACGGACCTCGGTACGGACCCTCTCCGGGAACGCGCGTGCGTCCGGGCGAACGGTCGGTTTGTGGGGGTGGTTACTGCAACTCGAACAGAACGGTACTCGCGGTCACAACCGGGCCTTCGAACTCGACGATCGACACCGCGAGCCAATCGCACTTGAACAGCGTGTCGCGCTTGGTCAGCGCGAAGAACCACTCAGCGTGTGCGTCCGGGTTGGCTTGGACCTCGCGCGCGAACTCAACCGCTTCGTCGCGATCCTCGTACAACGTGAGCGGCACATCCTGAGTTGAGCCCACGAGCAACACCAGGAACTGCCGCCGATCGGCATCTGCGCCGCCGGCCGCGATGCGGATACCGATCGGCGGCGCCCCATTCCCAGCGGGCAGCGTTTCGACCTCGGCAATCGATAGGGGGAACTGTTCGGCGCGCTCCGGGTCGTACAGCCGGGGGAACGTGCGGGGCGCTTCGTGCTGCGGTTCGGTCATGGGTTGCGGGCCTCGTGAGGGTTGGTACGGTCGTAATGCTTCGTCGTCGGATCGCTATCAGCCGGTGCGATGCCCTCGCAGGCGCATCCGCTCTTGCGCTTCTTTCACGCGACGTTCGCGCTCGCTCTGGCTGATCCCCTTCGCGGGCGGGGCGGGCAACTCCGCGGCAAACTCGGGATCGATGGCCGACTTCGGCAGAGAAGCCACCGTCATCGCGGTTACGAACGCGGTCACCCATTCCGGGTTCACGCGCCACCGCCCGCCGACCTTCACCGCCTTCAGATGCACCCGCCCCCGCTCGGTCTGCATGCCGGTG
>DASWYH010001389.1:0-6833 GCA_036405095.1 Gemmata sp.
GAACCCGCCCTGACCGAACTGGCCGCCAAATCCGCCGAAGCCGCCCTGGCCGAACTGGCCGCCGAACCCGCCCTGGCCGAACTGACCGCCGAACCCGCCGATGCCACCGCCACCGAAACCGCCCTGACCGAACTGGCCACCGAAACCGCCGATGCCACCGCCACCGAAACCGCCCTGACCGAACTGGCCGCCGAAACCGCCCTGGCCGAACTGGCCGCCGAACCCGCCGATGCCGCCGATGCCACCGCCACCGAAACCGCCACCACCGCCGCCAAGGTAGCTACCAATCGACGGGAACTGCGAGATGTTGCCGCCGCCAATGCCGAAGCCACCACCGCCACCGAACCCACCGCCACCGAAACCGCCACCACCGAACTGGCCGCCGCCACCGAAACCGCCACCACCGAACTGACCGCCGCCGAACTGGCCGCCGCCGAATCCACCCTGGATCCCGCCGCCGAATCCGCCCTGGATCCCGCCACCGAACCCGCCCTGGATCCCGCCGCCGCCGAATCCACCCTGGAACTGGCCGCCGCCCTGGAACTGGCCGCCCCCCTGGAACTGGCCACCGCCCTGGAACTGGCCACCGCCCTGGAACTGGCCGCCCCCCTGGAACTGACCACCGTTATTGCCGCCGTTGTTACCGACGTTCCCGTTCGCCCCGTTCGCCCCGTTGGGTCGCCACGCGCCCTGGGGGACGTAAGAGTAACCGGCTACCGGTCGGTAGCGCCCGTTCGCCGGTTGGGCCTTGAGCGCGCTTGTAAGAGGAAGAACGGTGAGTACAGACAGGCCGAAAGCCACCCAGCCCAGTGAACGGTACAACGAACGGAGCATGATCCGCCTCGTCTCAAGTGAGGTGTTCCGCTGCGAGCCAACCCGCCGGGTGCCGCGGTGAAAAACTCCCGGAGAGTGAGCGCCGCGAATTGATTGGGGGAGCCAACCCCGCGCTCACTGCGAACCGGCAGCCACCGAGACCCAGATCGATTCCCGCGAATTCGGCAATACTCGAAGGCGCGGGTTGGGAGCGGTTACCCGTGTCAGTGAAATCACCGACCGGGTGAGGCGTCTATGGGAGTGTAACGAGAACCCTCAGACAGGGTTTGCGTTTTCGGACAAATCGGCCGGATTATTTTTTGCCGCGGCCGGCCCGACCCGCGGCTCGGCACCCCACTCTCGGAGGTCCTCTATGCGTCGCACGCTCCGATACCCGAGCGCCGCCCCCATCGCGGCCGTCGGTTTGCTTGCCGTTCTCTTCCTTGTGGCGGTGCCGTTCAACCCCACGCAACCCGCCGCCGCACAGCCGGCCGCGCCGGCCCCGCTGCCGACCGAGCTGACCTTCGTCCCGCACGATGCCGCCCTCTTTCTGTATGTGGATGCGGCCCAGGTTTGGGCACACGAGGTCACCAAAGCCCTCCGCACCGCGGACAAAATCACCCTTCCGCAGGTCGAGGAGAGCGCGACCAAGGCGCTCGGGATGAAAATCGAGGAGTTGAAATCGGTAGTCGTGTTCTTCCCGGCCGCGAAACAGCCCGAGGACATGCAGAAGGCCGGGTTCGTCTTCACCTTTACGAAGCCGTTCGACCAGAAGAAGCTCGCAGCCGGTTTCGCCGAGCTGTTTCCCAAAGCGCTGAAGCCGAACGTTTCGGCCCCGAACGACCGGACCGCGGTCGCGCTCGTGGGGTTGGACGACTCGTTCGCGAAGCCGAAGCGGCCCGCCGTCGCCGGGCCGCTTTCTGCGGCGATCCAGACCGCCGCGAGCGGCAAACACGCCGTGGTCGCGGGTGCCACGTTCGCCAACCTGCCCGACGAACTCCGGAAAGACGACCTGCCCGGCCCGGTCCGCGGGTTCCAGCCCGTGTTCTTGTCCGAGTCGCTCACCGCCACGGTGAGCCTCGGCACCTCCCTCGATCTCGCCGTTCGGGTGAAATCGAAGCGCGCGGCACAGGCCGGGGACGCCGAGAAAGCGCTCGCCGCGCTCACCAAGTTGTTCGGCGACGAACTGACCCGCGAACTCCCCGACCTCGAAAAAGAGGCCGCCACAGACGCCGCTCTCAAAGACACCGTGAAGGTGCTGAGGGCGCTCGTCGCGGCCGCGAAGGGGGCCAAGTTCGATGTCGAGGGCACCGAAGCGCGGATGGCGGCTTCGCTCCCGCTCAAAGACCTGCCGCTGGTGAGCGCGTACACCGCGGCCACCAAGAAGGCGCGGCAGTCCGCGGCGGCTCAGGTGTCCGCGAACAACCTGAAACAGATCGCGCTGGCGCTGCACAACTACCACGACGTGAACAACGCCTTCCCGCCGGCCGCGGTGTGCGACAAGAAGGGCAAACCGCAACTGAGCTGGCGCGTCCTCATCCTGCCGTACATCGAGCAGGAGGCGCTGTACAAAGAGTTCAAACTGGATGAGCCGTGGGACTCGGACCACAACAAAAAGCTTATCACGAAGATGCCCAAGACGTTCGCTCACCCGGGCCTCGCCAAGCCCAACGAAACCGAAACCTATTACCGCGTGTTCGTGGGCAACGGCGCCGGGTTCGACTGGCTCACCGGGACCAAGATCCTCGGCATCACCGATGGCACCTCGAACACGCTCATGTGCGTGACCGCCGCAACTTCGGTGCCCTGGACCAAGCCCGACGAACTGGAGTTCGACCCCGAAAAAGACCCGAGCAAGTTGCTCGGCTTCGTAATGAACGGGAAGGCCCAGGTGGCCATGTTCGATGGCTCGGTGCGGACGCTCTCGAAGCTCCCGTCGAAGGAGACGCTCAAGTCCCTCATCACCCGCAACGGTGGCGAGGTCATCGGCAACGATTTTTAATGGTCATTAGTCATTAGCCGGGGCGGCCATTGGTTATTGGCCATTAGCCATTAGACTTTCTCAGGTGCCCGCGAATATGACTAGCGACCAATGACTGACGCCGGTCACCAATGACCAATGACCACCCCGACCAATGACCACCCCCAAAAATAAGGAGCCCCTCATGCGATTCACCCTCCGGTTCGGTGGGTTCGCGGTCGTTGCGGCGCTGGCCGCGGCCGTCGCGCTGTTGCACCCCGAAGTGGCGCCCCAGGCGGCCACCGTGTCCGCGGCCCAGCCGGCGCCCGAGCTGCCCGCGGACCTCGCGCTGGTCCCCGCGGACGCGACCGGGTTCGTTCACATCCGGCTCGCGGACCTGTGGAAGAACGAGGTGATGGACGGGTTCCGCAAGACCTGGGAAAAGGCCGGCCCCAAGGCGCTCGCGGAACTCGACCGGCAGTTCGTGCCGGCGCCGTCCACGATCTCGCGCGGTACCGCGTTCGTGATGCTCGACGACAAGAAGCGCCCGCACGCGGTCGGGGTGCTCGCGTTTTCGGCCCCGTTCGACCCGGTAAAGGTGGCGAAGGTGTACATGCCCAACCACACCACCGAGAAGGTCAACGGGAAGACCGTGTACCGCAGCCCCGACTCGCCCGTCGAGTTCTACTTCCCCGACAACACGACCATCGTGATCGGGTACGAGGGCGCGCTCGATTACTACCTCTCGAAGGCGCCCGCGAAGGACGGCCCCCTGGCCCCGGCGATCAAGCTGGCGGCGTCCCCGACGAAAGTGATGGTCGCATCGGCGGACATCACCGCGCTGCCGCTCCCGCCCGAGGCGTTCAAGGACGTGCCGCCCGAAGCGCTGCCCATCCTCAAAGCGAAGCAGCTCACACTCGCGGTTGACCTCGGCAACGACGCCCGGTTCGACGTGCGCGCCGCTTACGCCGATGCCACCGCCGCGCAAGACGCCGAGAAGGCCGTGAAGGCGCTCGCGGAGCTGGGCCGCAAGGAACTGGCGAAGCTCAAGAAGGAACTTGAGGACAAGTTCTACGACCCGAAGAACAAGACCCCGCGCGGCCCCGAAGACCTGCCGGAAGCGATCGGCACCGTGTTCGCGCTCGGCGCCATCGCGCGCCTGGACGAAACGCTGACCGATCCGAAGCTCATCACCCGCGACAAGGCGGAACTGGCTCTTGCGGTCCCGCTCCCGAAAGAACTCCTGGTCACCATCGGCGGGTTCTCCGCGCTCGGTGCCGCGCTCGTGGTGCCGGCCGTGGGCAAGGTGCGTGAGTCCGCGGGCCGCATGCAGAGCCAGAACAACCTCAAACAGCTCGCGCTCGCGATCCACATCTACCACGACGCCCACGGCGTGCTGCCGAGTGACATCCTCGACAAGAACGGGAAGCCGCTGCTGAGCTGGCGGGTCGCGATCCTGCCGTACATCGAGCAGGAGGCGCTGTACAAGAAGTTCAAATTGGACGAGCCGTGGGACTCGGAGAACAACAAACAGTGGTCGCAGGTGATGATCAAGACGTTCGTGTCTCCGAACGCGGTTCCGGTGGCGAAGCAGGAGTGGGGCTGGACCAGCTACCGCGGGATCAGCGGCCCGGGGGCCGCGTTCGACCCGGCCGCCAAGGGGAAGCTCCGGCTCGTGGACTTCACCGACGGCCTCTCGAACACGATCATGCTGATCGAGACCGACGAGGTGGTGCCGTGGGCGAAGCCGGGCGACTTCCCGTTCGACCCGAAGAAGCCGCTCCCGAAGATCGTCCCGGTGGGCAACAAGGACGTGATCAACGTCGCGATGGGTGACGGCTCGGTGCGCGCCATCAGCACGAAGGTCGGCGAGAAGACCCTGAAGGCCGCGTTCACCCGCAACGGCGGCGACATCTTCGACTTCGACAAGGACAAGTGACGCGCTTACCAACGGCGCTTGCACCGGCGCCAGGGTGACCGTACCATCCCTTACATCCCCAAGGGAACGTTTTGGATGGCCCGCGACCGCAAACCACCGGCACACGGCAACGACGCGAACTGGGAGCGCGTTCGGCGCATGTTCCAGGCCGGCGCGCCGGAGTTCGTCGAAGGGGTGCGCCAACTCACGAGCGCGCCGCCCCTCGCGACCTTCGCCGAAACGTGGTGGACCGATCCGCGCATCGACACGAAACGGCTCCTCTTCGCGTACCTGGAGCTACCGTTCAATGCCCCCAGGCACGAACCGCTGGTCAAGCGTCTTTTCAAGTTCGCCGACACCACGGGCAACGACGCGGTGATGGCCCGGTTCCTCGTGGGGTTCGATCGCACCATCCGCCGCCGGCGCGCCACGAAACAAAAGTACAACTCCCGGCGGCGCAATTACGAGCAGTACGAAGCGCTCGTGACGCCGGGCGACACGGTGCTCTCGCGCGACGACCGGTCCTACAGCGGCCCGTGGTTCGCGCAAAACCGCGAGCAGTTCACCGCCGGGAAGTTCCTGTTCTCGGTGGCCACGCGGAACTACCTGCGCCGGCGGGCGTGGCGGTACTTCCGCAAGTTGGGCCGCCAGCACCCGGACCGCTACCTCCCGGCGGTCTGCACCGCGCTGAAGCTGTACACCGACGCGGACGCCCCCGACGGCCTCGCGCTGCTCGACAACTGGGGGCTCGTTCACGTCCTGTTCCACCACTCGCCGGCGCTGGAAGCCAAGCCGACCGGCTGGCGCCTCGCGGCCGGCGGCTCGCTCGGGCAACTGCAACCCGAGCCGATGTTCCGCAAGCTGTGGCTGCGGAGCCCGGAGCCGATCTTCGATCTCCTGGTGAACGCGAAGTGCCGGCCGGTGAGCATGTGGGCGGTGCAGATGCTCCGCAAACACTTCCCCGAGCGCCTCGCCCAGTTCACGCTGGATGAGTTGCTCGACTGGATCACCGCCCCCAACACAGTGCTGAACGAACTGGCCGTCGAGACCCTCGAAACGCGCGGCGGGCTGGAACACGTCACGATCGAGCAGTGGTTGCGGATCACCGAAGCTGTCCGCACCGACCTCCTGGACCGCATTTGCGACATCGTCGCCCGGAGCGTGGAGCCCGAACAGGTGAGCTTCACCGATGCCGTCAAACTCGCGATGCAGCGCCCGGTTCCGCTCGCGCGGCTCGGCCTCACCTTCCTGAAAGGGAAGACGATCGGCACGCCCGACGAGGTCCGCGCCGTGTTCGGGTTACGGAACGCCGAAGCCGAGCCGCTCCGCGTCGATCTGGTGAAGTGGGCGTGCGAGGTGCTCAGCGCCCGAACCGACTTCGACCCGGTGTGGCCGCTCGAGTTCCTCGACTCGCGCTTTGAAGAGGTGCGCGAGGTCGGTTGGGAGTGGCTCCAAATCGAGCCCCGCGCCCGCGACGCGGTTCTCGTGTGGCAGCGGTTGCTGGAATCGCCTTACGACAACATCCGGCTGCGCCTGATCGGGATGCTGGAGGAGCGCACCAAACAGCGCGACGGGCTGGCGCAGTTCCCGCCCGATCGCGTGCGGTTCCTCTGGGCCACGGTGCTCCTGAACGTGCAGCGCGGGGCGCGCGCGAAGCCGTTCGTGGTGCGCCAGATCATGGACCGCCTGAGCGCGAACCCCGACGAAGCGGGCGACCTGCTGCCGATGGTTGCGGTGGCGCTGCGGTCGGTGCGCGGCCCCGAATTTCGTGCGGGGTTGGCCGGTGTGGCCGGGTTCGTGGCGAAGAACCCGACCCGGAAACCGCTGGTCGAAGCGGTGTTCCCCGAACTACAGTGGAATTGACTTGCGAGCCCCGGTGGCGCTCGCGAACAGGCTACGGTGTCCGTCGCGATCCGAGACCTTCTCTGCGGCGCTCCGCCGCGGGTGCAGTTGCTTGCGATTGCGTTCCCAGGTGCGTTGTTCTTTATCGCCGGCCATGTCCGGGTCGGTCGCTACTGAATCGACCTGCGTCTCACGACCGACCCGGACATGGCCGGCGTCGTGAACGCTCCTGGTCCACGATTGAAGTCGGTCGCGGCGGACACCGCGAAACACAGGGCGAACCCCGCCCGCAAGGGCGGG
>DASWYH010001390.1:0-1795 GCA_036405095.1 Gemmata sp.
AAAGAGGTCGCGAAGCTGGTCGAGTTCCTCGCCGCCGAGAAGCCGGATGTGGTGCTGTTCACCAACGCGCTGCTCTCGGGCGTCATCCCCGCGGTGAAACAGGCGCTCGGGGTGCCCGTGTTCGTCACGCTCCAGGGCGACGACATCTTCCTCGACGAGCTGCCCGAAGCCGACCGCAAGCGGTGCTTCGAGCTGATCCGCGCCAACGGCCGCGCCGTGGACGCCTTCATCAGCACGAGCCACTACTACGCCGACCACATGGCCGGCTACATCGGGCTGCCGCGCGAGCGGGTACACGTGGTCCACCCGGGTATCAACCTCGCGGGCCACGGCGGCCCCGCCGACCCGCGGGGCGAGCGCCCCCTGACGATGGGGTACTTCGCGCGGATCTGCCCGGAGAAGGGGTTCCACCGCGCCGTCGAGGCGTTCATCAAACTGCGCCAGCAGCCCGGGGCGCCGGCGGTGAAGCTGAAGGCGAGCGGGTGGCTCGGCGAGAACAACCGGCCCTATTACGACGCGCAGGTGAAGCGGCTCGAAGCCGCCGGGCTGCTCGCGGACTTCGAGCACAGCGACAGCCCCACACACGACGACAAGGTGCGGTTCATGCGGTCGATCGACGTGCTGTGCGTGCCCACCGTGTACCGCGAGCCGAAGGGGCTGTACGTGCTCGAAGCCTGGGCCAACGGCGTGCCCGTGGTGCTCCCCGCGCACGGGACGTTCCCCGAACTCCTCGACGCCACCGGCGGCGGGGTGCTGGTCGGCCCGGACTCGATCGACGAACTCGCCGACGGGCTGCTCCGCATCCTCGGCGACCACGAGTTCCGCGCGCGGTGCGGGGCCGCCGGGCTGGCCGCGCTCACCGAGCGGTTCACCGCCGAGGCGATGGCCGCCGACACCGTCGCGCTGCTCGAAACGCTCGCCCCCACACCCGCGCCCCCACTCCCGGTATGAGCACATTTAGCACCACCCGCCGGGTCGAGTTCGGGGACACCGACATGGCCGGCATCATGCACTTCTCGAACTTCTTCCGGTTCATGGAGGTGGCCGAAACCGACTTCCTCGTTTCGCGCGGCCTGTCCGTGAGCTGGCTGGAGAACGGCGTGAAGTGGGGGTTCCCGCGGGTCTCCGCGACCTGCGACTACGCCAAGCCCGCGAAGTTCTCCGAGGTGCTCACGATCGCGGTCACGCTGGAGAAGCTCGGGAAGAAGTCCGTTGCGTACCGGTTCGACTTCACGAACCCGCGCGGCGAGCCGGTCGCGGTGGGCCGGATGACCGCGGTGTTCTGCCGGGCCGCCGGGCCGGATCAGATCGAGTCCCTCGAAATCCCCCCCGACGTGCGGGCCAAACTGAAAGGCTGAGCCGCGCCGGGGGCGCACCCGATTCGCGCACGCCCCGGCCCGCCTGGCCCACCAGCGAGAACACATGACCGAAGACGAACCGTACCTGACGCGCCTGACCACGCGGCTCCTGGACGGCATCGAGAAGCTGCCCGCGGAGCAGCGCGAGCGGAACATCGCGTACCTGCGCGGCGCGCAGAACCCCGACGGCGGGTTCTCCGGGCGCGAGGGCGGGTCGGACCTGTACTACACCGGGTTCGCGCTGCGCGCTCTGGCGGTGCTCCAGGCGCTCACCCCGGAGGTGTGTGGCAGCGCGGCCAACTTCCTGCGCACCAAGATGACCGGTAGCGCCGGGGTCGTGGACTTCTTCTCACTCGTGGTGAGCTGCTATTTGGTTCCGCTCGGCGGCGGGCCGGACGTGCTCGCCGACGCGCCGCCGGACTGGCGCGACCGGGTGG
>DASWYH010001391.1:0-8094 GCA_036405095.1 Gemmata sp.
GACCCCAACGGCAGCAACTTCAAGGTGCGCGATGTCGCCCTCCCCGAGGGCCTCACGGGCACCCGCTTCGACGACCGATCCGGCATCCGCAGCGACGTTGACACCCTGAAACGCTTCATGGACAAGGCCGCCGGTGACCCGGCGCTCGCACTCGATGACCACTACAAGCAGGCCTACGACCTGATGAACTCGAAGTCGGCCCAGGCCGCGTTCGACATCGGCCGCGAGCCGATGAAGGTTCGCGAGAGCTACGGCCGCAACGGGTTCGGTCAGCGGTTGCTCCTCGCCCGCCGGCTGGTCGAAGCGGGCGTGCCGTTCGTCACGATTAACGACGGCGGCTGGGACCACCACTCCGACCTCTTCGGCGCCCTCCGGAAGCGGCTCCCCGGCTGGGACCAGTCGGTCGCGGCCCTGATTGCCGACCTCGAAGAGCGCGGGATGCTCGACAGCACGCTCGTGATCGCCCTCGGCGAGTTCGGGCGGACGCCGAAGATCTCCACGCTGGCGGGGCAGTCCAAGGCCGGCCGCGACCACTGGGCCAACGCCATGAGCGTCCTGTTCGCCGGCGGCGGCACCCCGGGCGGGACCGTCGTGGGCGCCACCGACCGAAAGGGCTTCGCCGCCGTTGAGCGCGTGCTCGCCCCGGAGAACTTCGTTTCGACTGTGTACACGAAGCTCGGAATCGACCCCGACAAGATCCTGTACACGCCCAACGGGCGCCCGGCGCACCTGGTCAGCGACCCGACGCCGATCAAAGAGCTGATGTGAAGCGAGCAGCAGTGGCCACAAAAAAGCACAAGGGGCACAAAGTGAAGACAAAAGAAGCGTTGAGTTCCGTTCCCACTCTTCGCCTCCTTTTGTGCGCTTTGTGCTTTTTTGTGGCCGTTGCTTCGGAAGCCTTCGCGGCGCCGCCGGCGGTCACCTACCTTTACCCCGCCGGGGCGCAGCAAGGCATCACAACCGAGGTCATTGCGGCAGGTCTCACCGATCCGTCCGCAAAGGTGTGGGCGAGCGGAAAGGGCGTAACCGCCGGCCACCTGAAGGGCAAGTTGCGCGTTACGGTCGCCAAGGACGCGGTGCCCGGAACCTACTGGCTCCGCGCGCACAATGTCGAAGGCGCGAGCGGGCTGCGCCCGTTCATCGTCGGGACGCTTCCCGAAGTTGCGGAAAAGGAGCCCAACGACGACTCCAAGAAGCCCCAGCCCATAGAAGGGCCGTCCGCGGTCGTGAATGGGAAGCTCGATAAGAGTGGCGACGTGGATTGCTTCGCGGTCGCGCTCAAGAAGGGGCAAACGCTGGTCGCGTCGCTCGAAGGGCACGACGCGCTGCGTTCACCGATGGACGCGATGATGCAGGTGCTTTCGGCCGACGGGTTCGTGCTCGACGAGAACAACGACTTCCACGGCCTGGATCCGCAAATCGCCTTCACCGCGAAGAAGGACGGCATGCACATCGTTCGCGTGTACGCCTTCCCCGCCCAGCCCGACGCCAGCATCCGCTACTTCGGCTCGGAGGCGTGCGTCTACCGGCTGACGCTCACCACCGGGCCGTTCCCCGATTTCGCGGTGCCGCTCGCGGTCGGTCCCGAACGAAAAACCGTTCAGCTCGAAGGGTGGAACCTCCCCACCACGCGGAAACCGGTGAGCGCGCCCCTACGCGGCCCCGGCGAAACGCACACCACCGCCTTCGACCCACAGTTCGGAAGCGCGCTCCGGGTCCGCCTCGAACCCCACGCCACTGCGGCGCTCAGCCGCGACGACAAGCCCCGCCCACCGTTCCTGCCGCCGGTCTCCGTCACCGGCCGGATCGACGCGAACGGTTCACCGCGCATTGCGTTTCGTGGGAAGAAGGGGCAACCGCTCCTGTTGCAAGTCGAGAGCCGAGCGCTCGGCCTCGCGGTCAATCCCGTTCTCGCCGTCCTCGATAACGACCTCAAGCAACTGGCCCGCGCCGACCCGCCCAAGATTAACAGCGACACCGCATTGGCATTCACCCCTCCTGCGGACGGGGTGTATCACGCCTCCGTCGAAGACCTGTACCGCGGGCACGGGCCGCGACACGTGTTCCTGCTCCGCATCCTCTCCGAACCGGACTACGACCTGACCGTCGCCGCCGACCGGTTCACGATCGGACCCGGGAAGCCCACAACGATCCCGGTGAAGGTGAACCGCAAATTCGGATTCACGAAGCCCGTTGTGGTTACGGCCGAGGGGTTACCCGCGAGCGTCAAAGTCGAGGTAACGCGCCCCGCAAAGCCCGATCCGAACACGGTCACCCTCTCGCTGACGGCAGACGCGCCGTTCTCGGGCTCGTTCCGCCTGATCGGGACCGTTCCCGACGCGCCCGCGCTCACTCGAACGGCCCGCTTCACCGCACCCGAGTTCGACGAACCCGTCGCGGACCTGTGGCTCACGGTCACGCCCGCACCAAAAAAGTGAGCGCGGCGGGCTCCTGCGCCGGTCGGTTCTCTCGTCCCAGCAGAAACATTCGCGCCAAGCATGCACCTTGCGCGTGACCGTTGCCTCACCTTTACAGTGCGAGTTGCTTTTCCAAACAAGTGACACATCCTTTGCGCGAGGATTGCGACGCCCCGCCCGGAGGATGCCACGTGCGCACACCCGCTTCGAGCGGCCCACCTGCCCCTACCGTTCCTCTTCTGATCACGCGCGAAGAGGCCCCCGGCGACACCCCGGAGACGAAACGGCAGCCGGTCGATGCGCCCCCGCTCCCTGCGCTGCTCGGCGGGTATCCCCGGGTCCGCGGGTACGACATCATATCCGTGGTCGGAACCGGCGGGATGGGGATCGTGTACGAGGCCCGGCACCGCGAGCTGAACCGTCGGGTCGCCATCAAGACCTTGCGCGGCGAGGCGCTCGCGAACCTGGAGTTCCGCGAGCGGTTCCGGGCCGAGGCCGAGGCCATCGCCAGGCTCCAGCACCCCAACGTGATCCAGGTGTTCGAGGTCGGGACCGTTGAGCCCGGCCCCGGCGAGCTGTGCCCGAGTCCGTTCATCGCGCTGGAGTTCGTGGGCGGCGGCAGCCTCGCGGCCCACGCGCGCGCCCCGCAGGTGCCCGCCTTTGCCGCGCGCACGGTTGCGACACTCGCACGCGCCGCCCACGCCGCCCACCGGCTCGGGGTGATCCACCGCGACCTGAAGCCCTCGAACGTGCTGCTGGACCGCGACGGGCACCCGAAGATCGCGGACTTCGGCATCGCCAAACAAATCGAGGCGAGCGGCTCCGGGCCGCTCCCGCTCACCCGCGCCGGGATCGTGATGGGCACCCCCGAGTACATGGCGCCCGAGCAATTGGACGGCGACACCGCGTCCGCGTCCATCGACATCTACGCGCTGGGGGTGATTCTCTACGAACTGCTCACCGGGCGCGTCCCGTTCCAGGGGGCCACGTTCGCCGAAACGATGCGGCTCACGCTGCACCAGGAGCCGGTCGCCCCGCACCGACTCCAGCCCGGGGTGCCGCGCGACCTCGAAACGATCTGCCTGAAGTGTCTGGAGAAGTCCCCCCGGAAGCGGTACGCCACCGCCGAGGAGTTGGCCGACGATCTGACCCGGTGGCTCAACGGGCACCCGATCCTGGCGCGCCCGCTCGGGCCGGTCGGCCGGGGCGCGCGGTGGGCGCGCCGGAACCCCGCAGTCGCCCTCCTGTCGGTCGCGGTGGTGCTGGGCACCGTCGCCGGGTTCGTCGGCCTCATGTGGGGCTGGGACGAGGCCCGGTGGAGCGAGAAGCAGTCGAAGGCCCTCATGCAGATCGCCCAGAACAGCGCGGCACGGGCGGAGGCGAACAAGGAGCGGGCCGAAGCGGAAGCGGACAAGAACCAGGCGGCGGCGGAGAAGGAGCGCTGGGAGCGCTACCGGGTGAGCCTGATGGCCGCGTCCGGGGGGCTGCGGCTGCATGACGTGTTGACCGCCCGCCGCGCGCTGGACGAGGCCCCCCGCGAGTACCGCGATTGGGTGTGGGACCTGCTCGCGGCCCAGCTCGACCGCTCGGAGTGGGTCATCGGCGGCCCCACCGCCCGCATCCCGAAGGCCCAGTACAGCGCGAACGGGCGCTGGCTGCTCGACATGTCACCGGACCGCGACATGTGCGTCTGGGACCTCGCGAACCGAACAAACTGCGGCCCCCTCGTCGGGCACCGGCCGCCCACCGACGCCCTCATCACCGACGACGGCGGCACCGTCGTTTACCCCGTGCCCGAAAAGGGCGAGCTCGTCACGATCGACGTGCCCACGGGTGCGGTCCGGACCCTCCGGGGGCACGCGGCCGGGGGCATCGACATCCAGCTCGCGGGCACCGACCGGGAACTCGTTTCGGCCGGCGACGACCGCACGGTGCGGGTGTGGGAGCTGGCGACCGGGCGCGAGGTCCACCGGTTCCGCGCGCCCGACGGTGCGCGGGTGCCGTTCGTACTCAGCCCCGACGGGAACGTCGTCGGCAGCCGCTGGGACGACACCGTCCCGCCCAGCTTTTGGGAGGTGCGCACTGGGAAACCCATTCGCACGTTCGACGCGCCCACCAAACCCACATTCGGCTACCGGTTCAGCCCCGACGGCGCCCGGGTGGTCGCCAACGGGGTGTACCCGGACACCCAGATGCGGCTCCTGGATGTGCGCACCGGGGAGCTCATCGCGACCCTGGGGGGACACGACAACGACGTGAGCGCGACGGCGTTCAGCCCCGACGGCACCCGACTCGCCTCGTGTTCGATGGACCGCACCGTCCGCGTGTGGGACGTGAGTCCCGGCGGCGCCGTGAAGCGCGAACCGTTGTCCGTCATGGAGGGGCACACCGGCTGGGTCCAGCGCGTCCGGTTCAGCCCGGACGGGTCCCGTATCCTCTCGACGGCGCAGGACCGGACCCTGCGGTACTGGAACGTGAAAACGGGCAAGTTGGTGGCCGTCCTCCGCGGGCACTCCGACGCCCTCCACCACGGCACCTTCTTCACCGACCCGGGCACGGGCGAGGCGTACATCGTGTCGCACGCGGTCGATGAAAGCGTCCGGTTGTGGAGCGTGCGGGCCGCGGAGAACGACTACGCGCTCCGCGGGCACGGGTCCTACGTATATAGCGCCAACTTCTTCCCGGACGGCTCCCGGATCGCGTCGTCCGCCTGGGACGACACGGCCCGCGTGTGGGACGCGCGCACCGACAAGGAGCTGCTCCGGCTCCCACACGGGGGCCTGGGCATCGTCACCTCCGTGGCGGTCCACCCGAACGGGCGGCTGATCGCGACCCTGGCCCGCAAGCACTGGGACCCGCACGCGGGTGGCGGGGTGCGGCTGTGGGACGCCGACACCGGGGCGCTGCTCCAAACGTGGGCGTTCCCGAACTGCGACTACCGCGACAGCCGGCTCACGTTCAGCCCCGACGGGAAGCGGCTCGCGGCCGGATCGCCCGACGGCAGGGTCTACCTCTGGGACATGACCGCGCGCCGCGGGGCGGCCGTTCTCGAAGGGCACCCCGGCCAGGTACGCGACGTGGCGTTCAGCCCGGACGGCAAGCTCCTCGCCTCGTGCGGGCACTTTGCCGGGGGCGCGGTGTGGGTCTGGGATGTCGCCACCGGGAAGCGGCTCGCCACGTCCAACGGCAACGGCGCGTTCGCGTACGGGGTCGCCTGGCACCCGAACGGGAAGCTGATCGCGACCGGTTCGGTCGACGGCTCGGTGCGGCTCTGGAACCCCACTACCGGCGAACAGCTCGGAGAGCTGAAGCACGGGAGCGACGTGTACAGCGTGGCGTTCAGCCCGGACGGCAAGCTCCTCGCGACCGGCGCGGCCGACAACCTGATCCGCCTGTGGCACGTGGGCACCCAGCGCGAAGTGGCCGAGCTGAGCGGGCACAAGATGTACGTTTACAGCGTGGCGTTCGACCGCAACGGGACCCGCCTGTTGTCCGCGTCGGGCGATAAAACGGTTCGCGTGTGGGACACCGACCCGCAGCGTGCAAAGGCCACCCAAACGGGCGGAGCTTCTCATTGAGTTCGGGGCCGAGTTTTGATAACATCGCAATTGAGAGAACCCACCGCGCCGATACTGCCCTCTAAACACCTACTCGCTCGCCCCGCCGAGTCGCTCCCACTGAGCCGGAGAATTTTGATGGCGTTGCGACCCGCCCTCCTCGCACTGTTCGGTCTCGCAAGCGGGGCCTGCTTCGCCGCCGGGGCGTTCCTCGGGCGGATCGACCGCTTACAGGCCAGCGCCCCGCCGCACGGGGGAGAAATGGCGCGCGCGGCACAACCCGCACGGGCCGAAGACCCCGCATACAAGGCGAAGGTGCTCCCGTTCCTTCAGAAGTACTGCGTGGACTGCCACAAGGGTGAGAAGGCCAAAGGGGGGCTCGCGCTCGACGGCTACGTCACCGAAGCCGCCGCGCGAAAGGACCGCAAGAACTGGGCCGCGATCCAGCACGTCACCTCGACCGGCGAGATGCCGCCGAAGGCGTCCAAGAAGCCGCAGCCGACGAAGGAGGAGCGCGAGTTCTTCGTCGAGTGGGTCGCCACGGCACTCACGAAAGCGAACTGCTCCCCGGACACACCGAAAGACCCGGGCCGCGTGACGATCCGGCGGCTCAACCGCGCCGAGTACAACAACACGATTCGCGACCTGTGCGGCGTGGACTTCAAGCCCGCCGAGGAGTTCCCGTCGGATGATGTCGGGTACGGGTTCGACAACATCGGAGACGTGCTCTCGTTCCAGCCGATCTTGCTCGAAAAGTACCTCGCCGCGGCCGACAAGATCCTGAACACCGCGCTCAACGTCCCCGAACCGGTCAAAAGCTCCAAACAGACGTACCGGCCGCAAAACATTCTCGCGCTCCCGCGGGCCGCGAAGTCGAAAGACCCCGGCGTGAAGATCGTTTTCAAGTCCGAGGGCCAGGGGTTCCTGGACAAGTTCAACTTCCCCGCCGAGGGCGAGTACGCGGTCCGGTTCCGCGGGTGGGGCACGAAGGTGGGCGACGAGTTCCCAAAGGTGACCGTGCGCGTCGGCGCGGAGGACGTGCAAGCGTTCAAGGTCGAAGCCGAGCGGGGCAAAGCCAAGGTGTACGAAGCGATCGTAAAGGCGCGCCCCGGCGAAAAACGCATCGCCGTCGCCTTCACGAACGCATTTGAAGACAAGGCGACCAAGGCGGTCCGGGAGTTCGGGCTCGAACTGATCGAGATCGAAGGCCCGTTCAACCCGGTGCCGCCGCCCGATTCCGCGTCAGTGAAGCTGCTGCTCGTCGCGCGCCCGGGGGCCAACGTCGAAACCCGCGACGCGGCCGAAAAGGTGCTCACGAACTTCGCCCGCCGGGCGTACCGCCGGCCGGCCAGGGCCGACGAGGTCGCTCGCCTGATGAAGCTGTTCGATCTGGCCACCAAACAGGGCGAGCCGTTCCACACCGCGCTCAAGCTCCCGATGAAAGCGGTGCTCGTGTCGCCGCACTTCCTCTACCGGATCGAGGACGACCCCAAGAACCCGAACGACGTGCGCACCCTGAACGATTTCGAGTTCGCCACGCGCCTCAGCTACTTCCTGTGGTCGAGCATGCCGGACGAGGAGCTGTTCGCGCTCGCCGCGAAGGGCACGCTCCGCAGCCCGGCCGTTCTGGAAGCGCAGGTCAAGCGGATGCTGAAAGACCCGAAAGCGAGAGCGCTGTCGGAGAACTTCGCGGGCCAGTGGCTCCAGCTCCGGAACCTGAAAACGCTGTCGCCGGACAAGGGCTTCTACCCCGGATGGGACGAAACGCTCCGCACCGCGATGGTGAAAGAAGCCGAATCGTTCTTCGAATATGTGGTGCAGAACGACCGGCCCGTGCTCGACTTCCTGGACGCCGATTACACGTTCGTGAACGACCGACTCGCGAAGCACTACGGGCTGCCGGAGGTGCGCGGGGCCGAGTTCCGCAAGGTGGCGCTGCCGGACACGCGGCGCGGCGGCATCATCACGATGGCCAGCACCCTCACCGTGACCTCGAATCCGACCCGCACCAGCCCGGTAAAGCGGGGCAAGTGGATCCTCGAAAACGTCCTCGGGACCCCGCCCCCGCCCCCCGCTCCCGACGTGCCGGAGCTGCCCCCGACGGGGCAACTCAAGGGCAC
>DASWYH010001392.1:0-2643 GCA_036405095.1 Gemmata sp.
AACCCCGCGGATCGTGGTTCTGCCGAAGTTGTTCAAGCAACTCGGCCGGCGGTGCCGTGAGCGCTCCTCGCCACAGGTCAGAAAGTAGACACGGGACGCGAACGAGCCGGGATCACTCCCGGCTCGGTTCGTTTTCGGAGGTGGGATCGAAGGTCACTTGAGCAGTTCGCGGGCGCGGTCCTTCAAGCGGCCCAGGCCGCTCTCGAAGTGCTGTTTCCCGTTCGGGAAGTCTTCGTTCGGGAGACCGTCGTACATGGCCCGAATCACCCCGTTCTTGTCCACGAGGATGAGCCGCGTGCTGTGCCCGAACTCGTCGCCCTCTTTCACCTCCGGCCCGGACTTGCGGGCCACGGCCTGCTTGAACTGCTCCTGAAGGAGCGTGTGAACGGTCTGCTCGTCGCCGGTGAGAAAGAGCCAGTTCTTCGGATCGGCCTTGCGCCCATCGGCGTACACGTTGAGCGCTTTCAAGTCGTCACGCGCCGGGTCCACCGTGAACGTGACGAGCTTCAATTTCCCGGTCTTCAGTTCCTCCCCCAGTTCATTCTGGAGGCGCTGCATCGTGGCCGTGACCGCCGGGCACGGCCCGTTACACCGGGTGAAGATGAACGACCCGATCCACACGCTCCCGCGCAGGTCTTTGTCGGTCATGGTGGCCCCGCTGCGCTCCGTGAGCGAGAACGTGCCCACCGGGTAGTCGAGATCGGGTTCCTGGGTCGGCTGCGTGGCCGAGCGCGACGCGAGCGCGCCGCACCCAGCGAAAAGGAACACACAGTACGGAAGAATGCGGCGCATCAGAGCGGAACCAGAAGAGGAAGCAATCTCGACGGGCGTCAGCGTGATCTCGTTGGGCCGGTCGAACTCAGGTTAAGTTCACTTCACCAGAAGGGCGTCGATCATGAGGAGCGCGAACACGCCCGGGAGGTAGAACAGCGACGAGTGCAGCACCCGCCGGGCCTTGCGGTCGGTACGATCGAGCGCGAACTCGACGGTCCGGCGCAGGAACGAGGCCCCGAACAGCACCGCGCCCACACCGAACAGCCAGCCACCCAGACCCGCGAGCGGAACGAGAACCGCCAGGGGCAGAAGGGCCGCCGCGGTCAGTACCATCGCGACAGCGGTGAGCTTCCCGGAGGGGTCGCAGCCCGGAAGCATCTTCAGCCCGCCCGCCGAGTAGTCCGCCCGGTACATCCACGCGATGGCGAGGAAGTGCGGGAGCTGCCACAGGAACAGGATCGCGAACAGCGCCGCAGCGCCCTCCCACTCGACCCCGCCGTTCCAGCCCCGGGCCGCGTACCACCCGATCACCGGGGGCAGCGCGCCGGGGACCGCGCCCACCACGGTGTTCCACGCGGTCATCGTCTTCATCGGCGTGTAAACGAACGCATAAGCGACAAACGTGACTGCCGCCGCAACCGTCGCGGCGCCGCTCACGGTCGCCACGAGGTACGCGAGCCCGACCCCGGCCAACCCCGCGCCGAACGCCGTGGCCTCTTCTACCGAGATGCGCCCGGCGGGTAAGGGCCGCTTCCGCGTGCGGCGCATTTTCCCGTCGATGCGCCGCTCAAAAACTTGGTTCAGCGCGCTGCCGCCGGCGGCCACGAGCCCGGCCCCGATGAGCGTGTTCAACAGAACGCGCCACTCGGCGCTGCCCCCGGCGGCGAGCAGGTAACCGGCGCCGACGGTGAACAGCGCCATCACCGCGATCCGCGGCTTGGTCAGTTCGAGGTAATCGGCGAAGCGCGACGGCGCGTGCGCCTTCGGCGAGACATCCGCACCCGCCGAACCCGACCCGAGCGGCTTCAGCGTGTCGGCCTCGCCGGTGAGCATCGCCTTCATCATCGCGCGTCTCCGCGTGTGTGACTTCCGACCGGTTCCGGTGTGGCCGCCGGGGCTTGCGTGCTCGCCGCCCGTCCGGAATCGTGAGTGTACAGTGTATGATTTCGCCCCCCGGCCGGCCGGGAAAGCCGCAGCGCGAGGGCCAGCGACGCGGCCCACACACCGCTCCCCACCAGCGCGTGCAGGGTCCGAATTGCGCCGCCTTCGGGCGTGACCGGGACCAGTTCGGGCAGCGTGTACATTCCGAACTTCGCGAGCCAGGCCTCGATCCCGAGGTACAACTGCGCCACGAGCAGCGCGGCCAGCGCCCACGCCACCCAGCCGGCACGGGCTCGCGAACCGGGGCCGACGAACACCGCCCGGAGCACCAGCACCGCGAGGCCCGTGGCGAGAAACGCGGTCGCGAAGTGGAGCCGCTGCGAGAGCGGAATCGGGTAGTGCCGCACCATCGCCCCGAACGCCACCTGCACGAACACCAAAAGAGCCAAGAGCGCCGACCACCATGCCAACCGGCGCGGTTCCGCACCGGCAGCGGTCGAGAACCGTCTCGACAGCACCGCGACCGACGTGAGCAGCCCGAGCACCACCTGCGCGAAGATCCCGTGGAACGCGGCCAGGTCGGTGCCCACCAGTTCGTTGAGCTTCACCCGGAACCCGCCGAGCAACCCCTGAACCATGACCGCGACCAGCGACAGGCTCCCCAACAGGCGCAGCGTCGCGCCGGGCGTCCGCCTCAAAAGGCCGTATCCCGCAACGGCAAGCATGCCCACAATGCCACCGTGCGCGACCCCAGCCGCGCCGAGCGGG
>DASWYH010001393.1:0-1592 GCA_036405095.1 Gemmata sp.
TTCATGTACGCGAGCCGCGCCTTGAGCGATGCCATCGCAAAATCGTAGTGCGCCTGCCACCGCTTGCTCGGTTCCTCCTTGCGCGCGTCGGCCAGCCCTTCCAGTTTGAGCAGCTCCAGCTCCAACTCGGCAATGCTGACCGCCCAGAACTCTTGCTCCTTCTTCACCTCGGCCTTGAGCGCGTCGTTGATCGGCCCGGCGACGGTCTGGCGGATCGTTGTGGCCCCGGCCCCGGGGGACCACTTCTCCCGCAGCTTGCCCAGCACCTCCAGTACCGCGATCCGGAGCTGGTACTTCTCCTTGTCCGCGATGATCGTGGGGAGGTCCACGTCACGGGCGTAGTCCTTCATGGTGTCTGCGGGGAACGGGAAGTCGGCCAGCCCGACCTCGCCGAGCCCGGGCTTGAGCGGGGGCAGGTTGAACTCGCGCTCCACCGACTTGATTTCCTCTGCCGATGCGCCCTTCGGGGCGCGTGGCAGCTCGAACCGGACGGCGACCTTTTCCGCCGGGTCCGGGGCCGTGAGAGCCGCGGGCGCGGTCCCGGCGAGGGTGACCGTTTGCTTGCCGCCGCTGCCGACCTTTTCGGCCAGTGCGCCCATTTCGATGGCCCGCTTGGCAACTGCGGTGTGCCACTCGGGGATCGGGAACGGGTCGGTCGGGGCGACCGGTTGCGTGGGTTTCGGTATCCGGTTGTTGGACGTGTTCAGAACGAACTTGGCCGATTCGAGGAACGCGCTGCCGCTGAAGAGCGGCCCCGCGAACCCTTCCGGCCGGAGTTGGGTGAACTCCAGGGCGTTCTCGCCGGTCTTGCAGGTGGTGAGCACCTGAACGCCCGGCGGCGGGGTGGTGAGCGCCTTGAACAGCCCCTCGCTCATCGGCTCGGACCCGGGGCGCACCTTCCCCTTTTCGGGGTTCAAGCGGCACACGTCCCAGACCACGACCTTCTGCGCCGCCTTACACTTTTGGAGCTCGGCATAGAAGTGTTCGAGCGGGATCACCGTCTTTTGCCACTCTTCGCCGTCCAGTTCGGCTTCGATGGGGGCGAGGTACGCCTTGCCGCCCTTTTCGATCGCGTGCCCGCCGAAGTAGATGAAGATGCGGTCCTGGGCGCGGGAGGTCTTGAAGAACTCCTGGTAGGTGCCCTGGATCACGTTCTTCATCGGGAGCCGCTCCTCCTTGCTGTTCAGGGTGTCGGAGAGGACGAACGACTGGTCGTTGTCCTTCTCGCGGGGCACGCGCCAGCTGAACGCCATGTTGTTGGCGACCCCGGTGGGGCGGTCCGTGGAGCCGGTCGCGACCCCCGAGGTGAGCGGGTTCAGGTACATGTACTTGGTGACCGAGATGAACAACATGCGCCGCGGGAACGCGGTGTTACCCTTCTGCGCGTTCGGGTCAACAGAGGCCGTTTTCTCGGGTTCCTTTTCTTTTTCTTTTTCCTTGGTCGCGACCTGGGGGTTCAGGTACTTGACGCCGAAGACGCCCGCGGCGATGAAGCCCCCGGTCATCACGAGGCACAACACGACCCAAACGATCTTGTTCGCCCCGCTGCCGCCGCGCTTCCGGGCGCGCGTGCTGGCGCCACCCGCGCCCGG
>DASWYH010001394.1:0-3917 GCA_036405095.1 Gemmata sp.
GTCGCCGTATCGTGCGAGGAAAGCAGCGAGATGGCCTACTACGCCGCTCTCTACTTGGTTGACATCACGGAGGACAGTGACCTGGCCGCTCGACGTGTTTGGGGGGTTCAAATTGCACACGACATTTTCGGGAACCCGTTCCGCCCTGTGGTCCTCAACCCGTCTTGGCTCACGTCTACCGTTATCTCGCTCGCTACGGGCATCTACGACGAGCGGGCGTTCGACCGGATGCCGATCCTTGCAGACGCACTCCAGGATGCCGGGTGCGACAACGCTGAAGTCCTCGACCACTGCCGACAGCCGGCAGAACACGTTCGGGGCTGCTGGGTCGTGGACCTTCTCTTGGGGAAGGAATAGGCCATGACGGAAGCGGGATGGCTGGCAGCGACCAACCCACAGTCGATGCTGGCGGTTCTCCGGGGTAAGGCGAGCGACCGCAAGTCGCGGCTGTTCGCGTGTCGGGTGCCGCGGAGGATTACCTGCGGCGGTACGCCTTCTTCGTGGAGGAGGGAAGACCGCCAACCAGGTCAGACCGGGTGCCGGACCTGCTTACGGTGCGGCGGTAAGAGTCGGTCGCTCAAGCCGAGGAGTCACAAAGCGAGCCGGACTTCAACGACCCGCTGGTCCGGGGCAACCGCCGTCACCGTCACCCGGCACTGCTCCCCCTTCGCCCAGGCCGCGTCCCCGTGCCCGCAGAGCACGACGTAAGCACCCGGTCGGAGTTCGAGCAACCAGCCCGCCCCGTCGCCGCACCGGTCCGCCCGCTTGACGGGCCGCACCACCGTCGCTTCGAGGGTGTCCCCGACCCGCAATTCACACGAGTTGCCCCACGGGTTGCTGTCCGGGTATACGGCCTTGTGGCTCACGGCGTACCGATCCCGCCCTTCAGCGTAGTGCAGGACGCGGACCCGGAACTCGTCGTCAACATCGGCCAGTTGCTCGCAACTCGCGTAGGAGGCGACCCACGACGTTTCCGGGATCAGCAGCAGGAGGTCGTGGCCGCAGTAATCCATGAACAACCCGAAGGGAGCAACCTGCTTGACGCGGGCGGTGACGACTTCACCCGGCTTCGGTGGTGGGGGCTTCTGCTCGGACATGGTTGGCTCCTGCTCTGGGGCTGAACTTCGCAGACGCACCGCTGGGCCATTCTGAATACCGGCGAGTTAGAGGCGGGCACCCGGCCGCGGCGGTGAAGGTGGGGCCGGCGGCTTCGGCGGGGTCGGAGGCCGCAACTCGACCGGCCAGCGGTTCGTGTCGATCCCGGTGTTCACGAAGTCGCCAGCGGGCAAGGTGGGCCTCATCCGCCGCCAATGTACGGCCGAGTACAAAATAAACGTCGTCAACAAGACGATTCGCTCCGAAGTTCTCGGCCTCAAGCTGCGTCAGCGGGTTCCCAAGGACGTGCTGATCCACCAGTATTTCGGGATCAGCACCGACGAGGCGGGCCGGGGCCGAGCGTGCGAAGAAGCGGTTCGCGGAGATCAAGCACACTTTCCCGCACTGGCCGCTGATCGAAAGGGGTTGCCTGCCTCGGGCGGTGTCAGGTACCTCGTCTTTGCCAGCCAGTCTTTGTAAGCCTCGAGGGCCTGGTGCAGCGTCTCGCGGGACTTGTTCACGGCCTTCAGCCGAGCGGGCTTCGCCTCGAACGCCTCCGCGAGCTTGCCGATTTCGTCCTTCGCTCAGGGGTGATCCAGTACGAGGTTCTGACCGCGGAAGTCGCGGATCATCCGGGCGAACCACACGCCAAGGATTTCGGTGTCGACTACCCGGTTCTCCCCCCGAACGAATTCGAGCGGGCGGACGAACACCACCTTGGCGTCCTCCATGATCCCGCGGGCCATCGCCAGCGTGTTCTCGTTCCAGAGGGGCCGGCCCCCTTCCATGCCCGGTGATTGTTCGTGTCGGGCCACGATGTCGTCCCAGAGGACTTCGAGCTTGCGGCACAACCGCTGGGCACGGTCGTGGTCGCGGCCCAGGTAGAACCGGTGCTGGGTGTACCCACCGTTCCGGCCCTCTTTCCAGCCGAGGTCGCGGCGGTACTGGTCGCTCGCGTCCCGGGTGAGCTTGTCCCTCATGTCTGCGTCCTCGTGTGGGTGAATCGTCCACACTGTCCGCATCTTGACGCGGTGAATCGGACAAGCCGGCGATCAGATCGGATAAGAAAAGCCGTAGAAAATCGGATAAATGGTGGTTCAGGGCGTTGGTCGATTCAGGCCGAAATGACGCAAGTCGTGAAATGAAAACAGCTTGCGATTTCTCGCAAGCTGTCGTTGAGCGGAGAGGGCGGGATTCGAACCCGCGGTACGGTTTTACCCGTACGCCGCTTTAGCAAAGCGGTGCTTTCGACCACTCAGCCACCTCTCCAAGTGACACAACTCATTCCCGCAAAAAGCTGTATACCAGTCTCCACCGGTAGGATTTGTCCCGAACTTTATCAGGAGGGCGACAAATGCTCGCTTACCGCAAAAGTAGTCTACCAACCGCAATGTGTTACGACAAGGATTCAGAAACAGAGTTCACCTCGTGCTGAAAAGATGCTGATACCTGCGCCCGCTGATGGCGCCCGTGGTGCGTGAGCCGACGAGATGAGCGCGATAAGTTATGAAGGATACGCCCGCGTCGCTCGGTGTTCCTCACCATTCACGGAAAAAGGATGTAACTCATCAAGCCCCACTCCGGCCGGTTCAGGTGCCTCCGTCACAGCACACCCATAAGGGATAGCACCGGAGCCCATGGAGCGAGTTCAACTCGTCCCAACACTCGACAGCTTCCGTAGCTGTGAGGTTCAGGGAGCATCTCCGATCCGATCCTTCTTATCCTCGCCCTCGGGAAGCAACGAATCGGGTGACCTATCGGCTTTCCACGAGTACACTTCACCGCCGCCACGGGAAAGGTCGAGGCGCACCCGCTCGCGCTCACGGTCGATCTGGTCCGGGGTGGCGCCGAGTCGCCGCAGGATCGCTTCCGTGAGTGCCAGCGCCACCTCGCCTTCACCTGAAACGACCACCTCTGAACCGACCTCCTGGAGCGCGTGCAGTTCCCGAACGTAGGCCGAGCGCGCCAACACGCGGATGTCCGGGTTCAGCTCCTTTGCGGCCCGAATCACCTCGCTGCCACCGGCCAGCTGGGACGAACTCAGGATCAGACTCGCGGCCCGGTCCACACCGGCTTCCTTGAGCGTGTCCGGGTGAGTCGCGTCACCGTACACCGCGCTGGCACCGCCCGCGTGCAAGCCCTGCACGGTGTCAATGTTCAGCTCAATCACGGTCGGCTCGATGCCGTTCTCGCGGAGCAGCCGGCACACGGTGCGCCCAACCGGCCCGTACCCGACCACCACCGCCCGGTACGCCGGATCGGCACCGCCCGGAGCCGGCGCGGGCGCTCCCGCCAGTTGCTCGCGGGTGTGCGCGGTGAGCAGGCGCCAGAGCCCCGGCCGGCGCATCGACCAGCGCTCAATCGGTCCCACGAACCGGTACACCAGCGGGCTCACCGAGATGGTCCCGATCGCCACCGCCACGAGCACCTGTGTCGCATCTTCGGGCAAAATCTTGAGCGATTGCCCGCTCGCGGCCACGATGAAAGAGAACTCCCCGATCTGGGCCAGCGCGAGCCCCACCCCGAGCGCCGCCTTCACCGGGTACCCGCGCGCGAGCACGACCGCGCACGCGGTCAGCGGCGTGCCCAGCATCACCACCGCGACCGTAGCGGCCACGAGGCCCGGCGCGCCGAGCAGAAACGCAGGGTCGAATAACATGCCCACCGAAACGAAAAACAGCACCGCGAACGCGTCCCGCATCGGGAGCGCCTCGGTCGCCGCACGGACGCTGAACTCGGACCGCCCGACCACCATTCCCGCCAGGAACGCGCCAAGCGCCATGGAGGCCCCGAACAGCAGCGCCGCCCCGACCGCCACGCCG
>DASWYH010001395.1:0-2461 GCA_036405095.1 Gemmata sp.
CTGACAAGCGGGCAACTGGCGAAGCAAACGGGCGCGGGTGTTGAGGCGCTCCGCTTCTACGAGCGCCAGGGGCTGCTGGCCGAACCGGTGAGGACCGCGTCGGGCTACCGCCAGTACCCGGCCGAAGCGGTCGAACGGGTCCGGTTCATCCGCCGCGCCCAACTGCTCGGTTTCCACCTCAAAGAAATCAAGGAGCTACTTGCGCTGCGCGCCGACCCCGAGGCCGATCGGCACGCGGTGCGGGAAAAGGCGGTCGCGAAGTTGGCCGACATCGACCAAAAGATCAAAGACCTGGAGGCGATGAAGTGCGAACTGACCCGGCTGGTCGCCGTGTGCAGCGGGTCCGGTCCGGCGGCCCAGTGCCCCATCATCACCGCGATCGGTAACGAGACGCGCCCTAGTTGACCAGCACAGCGCTCTCTGCGTCGCCTTGGGTACACGGGTTGCACATTCTATTTTCATCCGGCCCCGCTTCTTACAACCACGCCCCTGGTATTTCGCAGCGCAAGCCCTTGACCCCGTACCATACTACGGGCCGTAGACTGCTCGCAGCCATTTCGTTGCCCGAAGGAGCAGACTGTGAATGACAACCGTAACGCCCCTCGTGAAGCCCTGACCCTCATCGAGAGCCCGCCCGCTGGGGATTCGGTAACCGATCCCGTGTGCGGAATGACTGTAGACCCCGCTACAGTCGCCGGTTCGGCCACCCACGACGGGAAGACGTTCCACTTTTGCAGCCGCCATTGTTTGGCAAAATTCGAGGCAGACCCGACCGCGTACTCCGCACCGGGGGCGAAGACCGGCAGTCACTCGTGCTGCGGCGGGGGGAAGGCTGAGCCCACCATCCCGCTCACTTCTCCAAAAGCCGCGCCGGGCACGAAGTACACCTGCCCGATGCACCCGGAGGTCGTCCAGGACGCTCCCGGCACCTGCCCCAAGTGCGGAATGGCACTGGAACCGCTGGTGCCACAGGCCGGCGCGGAGGACGATTCCGAGCTGCGCGATATGCGCCGGCGGTTCGTGGTTGCTGTTGCTTTGGCGCTGCCGGTGTTCGTGCTGGCGATGGCTCCCATGATTCCCGGTGTGGCCTGGCCCGGTTGGCTCGCGCAAGCGGCCAACGGGATCGGGCTGGTCCTGGCGACGCCGGTCGTGTTCTGGGCCGGGTGGCCGTTCTTCGTGCGGGCGGCGCAGGCGCTGCGGCACCGGACCGCCAACATGTTCACCCTGATCGCGCTGGGCACCGGCGCGGCGTGGGGGTACAGCACCGCCGCGACGCTCGCGCCCGGTGAGTTCCCCGCCGGTTTCGCCGATGCCCACGGCGCCGTCCCGACCTACTTCGAAGCAGCAGCGGTCATCGTTACGCTGGTGCTGCTCGGCCAGGTTCTCGAACTCCGGGCGCGGCGCAGCACCGGGGCCGCGATCCGGGCGCTGCTCGCCCTCGCCCCGGCGACCGCCCGGCGGGTGCGCGCGGACGGCACCGAGGAGGACGTGCCGCTCGACCACGTCCGCCCCGGCGACCGGCTCAGGGTCCGACCCGGCGAGAAGGTGGCGGTGGACGGCACCGTGACCGAAGGCTCCGGTGTGGTGGACGAGTCGATGCTCACCGGCGAGCCGATCCCCGTGCCGAAGCACGCGAGCGACGCGGTCACCGGCGGGACGGTGAACACCGCCGGGTCGTTCCTGATGTCCGCGACGAAGGTGGGCAGCGAAACGGTTCTGGCCCGAATCGTCGCGCTGGTCGGGGAGGCCCAGCGGAGCCGCGCCCCGATCCAGAAACTGGCCGACCGTGCGGCGGCCTGGTTCGTCCCGGCCGTCGTCGCGGTCGCGGCCCTGACGTTCATCCTGTGGGCGACCTTCGGCCCGGCCCCGACCTTGGCGCACGCGCTCGTGAACGCGGTCGCGGTTCTCATCATCGCGTGCCCGTGCGCCCTGGGACTGGCCGCCCCGATGTCGGTCACCGTTGGCGTCGGCCGTGGGGCGTCGGTGGGCGTTCTGGTCCGTTCGGCCGATGGACTGGAGCGGATGGAAGCGGTGGACACCGTTGTTGTGGACAAGACCGGCACCCTGACGGAAGGCAAACCGCGCCTGGTCACCATCCAGCCGGCGCACGGGTTCGCCGAGGTCGAGCTGCTCCGCCTCGCGACCGCACTGGAGAAGGGGAGCGAGCACCCTCTAGCCGCCGCGATCCTCAAGGGCGCTCAGGACCGGGCCGTCACCCCGCCGGCGGTCGAGGGGTTCGAGTCGGTCGCGGGCAAGGGCGCTCGGGGGCACGTCGGGGGCAAGCGGGTCGCGCTCGGCAACCGGGCCATGATGGAAACAGAAAGCACGGACCTGACAGACCTCGCGGACCGGGCCGAGGAGCTGCGCCGCGACGGGCAGACGGTTGTGTTCGTTGCGGTGGACGGGGAGCCGGCCGGCCTGCTCGGCGTCACCGACCCGATCAAGACAACGACGCCCGACG
>DASWYH010001396.1:0-9798 GCA_036405095.1 Gemmata sp.
GAGGTCCTTCAGGTCGCCTCCGCCCAAAAGGGTCCTCATGCTCCTCGTCGAGGTGTACCGGGTGGCCTCGGTGTACAGGTGGTCGCGGACCGGGCGGCTGATCCAGGTGACCCCGCCTTCGAGGGTCACGAACGCACCCGACCGGTTCTCGGTGAGCTGCCGAAGGAACGCGTCGATCGCATCCGGGCGATTGAACACCGGCCTGAGCAGGTGCCGGACCAGGGCGAGCGGGCGGGCGCGTCGGCACGCCACGAGCAGGAGGAGGCCGAGCGTGTCCCGCTGTGCGCCGGTATCGGATCCGGGCCAGATTGTCTGTGCGTGGAGGTAGTCGGCCGGAACGAAGAAGTCGGTGAAGCGCAAATGCGCCTGGATCTCGGCCCCCAGGTGCAGCTCGGGCAGCTGGTCGAACCCCGACTGCTTGAGCACGGCACCGATCTGGGGCACGCGCCCGGAGTGCTCGTTCCGCGGCACCCGCTGGTCGAGCCCGATCACGATGCGCGACTCGCCGATGTCGTTCACCTTCGGCACGGCCGGTGAGGGGGCACCCGGAGCGGCGCCGGCCGCCCGGCCGCCGGCCGGCGCGAACGGGAGCGGCTCGTGCCCCTGCGCGGCCCGGAGGTTCTGGATGAACGCGCACAGGAGCCGGAACCGGTTCTCCGGGTCGGCGTTCTGGGTGGTGGTCTCCCCGTGGTGCGAGGTGGCGTTCCAGAGGTAGGTCTCCAGCCCGTCGAGCAGGACCACGTACCGCGACCTCTGGAGCGCGTTGGCGACCAGTGCGACGGCCTTGGAGAGCAGGTGGGCCCGCGCCTCACCCGTCTGCGCGTGGTCCTCTGAGGGGAGGACGCTCGGCACAAGAGCCGTGTCGCACTGCCGGCACGAGTCCACGATGGTGCCGACCAATCCCGAGAGGGTGTTCACCGCCTCCAGGTTGATGAGGATGGGCGTGTACCCGTAGTTGAGGCCGTAGTGCGCGACATCGAGAAGGGCGTCGGAGGCGGTCACCATCGGGAACTCTTTGTTCACGTCGCCCGCCGGCGCCCGCCCCGTGTGCGGCGTGGGGTCGGAGGCGGCCCCCGCCCGGACCGCTTTGTCGGCCCCGCCGTCGAGCTCGGTGAGCTTGATCGTGCTTAAGAGGAACACCTTTTCCTCCTCGCCGGCCAGGTTCTTCCGGGCGAAGAGGTCCGCCACGTCGCCCACCCGCGGCGGGTCGACCCGCCGGGCATACGCCAGCGCGTGTCCGGCTCCGGAGGGGTAGGTGTGGTTGCTCGCCGGGTACCGGCTCGTCATGAACGAGTAGAGGTAGGTGAGGGCCGAGGACGGCTGCGTGGTTCGGGCCGCCAGCACCCCGTCCTTTAACTTCTGGTCCTCCGGTTTCGAGTCCGGGTTCGCCACCAGCGGCGCGGGCCAGTAGGACTCGAAGTGGAGCCACGCGACCCGCTCCACCGGGTCGCCCTTCGGGGCGGTCCTGGGGGCCTGCGCGAGCACGTGGTCGACGAGACTGGTGAGACGGTAATCGCCCCCGCTGCACCCGATAACGAGCAGGAACGGGTCGTCCCCGACGAGTTGGTCGAACCGGCTGAGGTAGTCGGGGCCGAGCGGGCGGTCGAGGCGCTCGTCCAGGAGCAGCGAGTGCGTGCCCCCGTGCAGTTTGACCACCGACACACCTTCGGTGACCAGCGACCCGTGCGGGAGGGTCCGGCCCTCTTCCATCGCAAACACTTTGGGTCTCATCCCCTCGGCCTCGAAGGCGCGCTCGATGAGGTCGTCGAAGTTAAACGTGAACACCGCCTTGACCGACAGCAGCTTGGCCAGGAACGTGAGGTAGCGGTGCCCCGGGTTCGGGCGCTTGTTCCGGCCCAGCATGGCGAACAGGCTGTCCGCGAAGTCCGTCTGGTGTTTCGTCGAGTGCTGGATCAGCCGCCGCCAGTCGCCGTACACGTCGTACGGTACGCTCCAGCCGGCGGCCGCCCGGAACCGCTCGTCCAACTGGCCCCGCGCGGCCCGTTGCGCCCCCTCGACGTCCTGGCGCGCGCCCTTCACGAGGCGGTTCGCCCGGGTGATCAGTTCCGGCGGCACCCCGGCGCGGCGCAGGAGCTCGGTCAGGTTTTGTGCAAGGAGCTCCACCACACCGCCCCCGACCCGGCCCAGCGCGTCAACGAGAACCTGGGCCGCGTCCTTGTGGAGCTGTTTGTAGGGCCACATTGCGGCCGGGTTGAGGACCGGGGCGAGGCGCGAGAGCTCTTCGGCGACGACCCGCGTGATCGTTTGCGGGCGCTCCTCGCGTGCCGCGTGGGGGCGGAGCTGGAAGAGATCTTGGTTGAGCTGGAACCGGTCCGGCCAGTTGAAGTCGGCCACGAACTGCCAGGGCTTCCGGTTGTATCGCTGGTTCAGCAGGAGGGTGAACCAGGCCGACGCGGCG
Organism: Gemmata sp.; assembly: GCA_036405095.1. GTDB lineage: Bacteria > Planctomycetota > Planctomycetia > Gemmatales > Gemmataceae > Gemmata. The sequence goes on from DASWYH010001396.1 coordinate 2,420, forward strand.
CCGGACCGGGCGGGTACGGCCGGGAGCCCGACAAGGGCGTGTAACTTGGCGAGATACCGGACCACCGACCGCAGCACCGGGAACCCGGAGTCGGCCGACAGCCCGGCCCCGATGATGGGAACGATGGCGCGGTTCGCGCGCCAGGCGGCCTCGACCGCACGCGCGATGCGTTCAATATCGCTCGGGTTCGCGGACATACGGGCCTCTTTCAAAGAGGTGATATTGAAGCAGCAATGACGGACATCAATTTAAACCAAGAAACCTAACAGATGACCCGATCAGCTTTCTATTGAAAAATGACATCCGAACCCGCGCCGACCTCCAAGGCTCCGCGCCCCCGAAGGGCGCCCCAAAATGTGGGTGCAAAACGCTGTGGTTACGGCCCGGCTATTGTTGGTGAAGCAAGTCACCTTCGGTGAGGTTTGTTACGGCGACCTCGAACTCCTCGGTGCGGTAGTCGCCCGCAGACCGCGAGCCGCCATCCGCCAACTCGTGGCGCGGGTCCAACGGCGCCCGAAGTCGCGAGCGCCGGATGGCGGAGCCGCTACCGACACGCCACCCGGGCCGCTGCTCGGCGGGGGTGATTGACCGGGGGCCGCGAGCACCCCCGGGTCCCGGAGTCTCCTACCCCGGCGGCAGAGCGGGGGCCGAAGCCAGGCACCACGCCACCGCCCGAGTGCTTCAGTAACCCGCCCAGAAAGGATCCCCACCGTGCGGGTTACAGCGACTCACCCGCCGGATTACGAAAAAGAGAATGAAAAGGTCGACAAAAACCAATCAAGCGACGGTCCGATTCGCGAATGCCCCGCCGCCCTGAACTCGAAATGATTGGATTTGGTATCACGCGCGCCCGAACCCGGAGCTATTTGGCACGAACCGGGGGCGCCGCGCTCGGGACCGGGGGGCCGGTCATTTCGATGTCGAAAGTGGTCCCCCGGTCCACCGTGACCACCAACCCGGAGGTGTCCGGCGATGCGTACATGGCGGGGGTGGAGAAGGGCGGACCGGAGGGCGGAGGTTCCCCGGCCCGGAGTTTCGTGTTCCGCTCGCCCTTCCCTTTCGGGTTCGGGTACACTACGGCCACCCGGTTCAACCCGGCGGCAACCCCGACCGCCCGGTACGTGCCATCGGCGCCAATCTCGGCGGGCACCTGCTGGCCATCGGAGCCCACGAAAACGATCTGCCCGCCGGTCTTGTTCAGTGGCGCCCCGTTGTAATTCACCCTTCCCGTGACATCGAACTGCCGCTCCCCGCACCCGCTCGTGCCAATAACGAACGCGAGGGCGAAACCGAGGGGGCGGGCGCGGTCCCACCTGAGCGCCGTCCAGCACATACACGTGCCTCCGAAATAAGGGTGCGGGCTACCGGAAAGCGCATCGAGCCACGGAGGCACCGATAAAAGGCTGGGGAGCCTCCCTCCGGTGACCGTGAAGGGGCCAAGGCAAAACGGAGTTCAGCAGTTGCAAGTGGTCAGTGGTCAGTGAGGCGAACCGACGAGAAGCACGCACCGGGATCGGAAGGGCCCAGGGCCCCGGCTTCGCTCCCCACTGGCCACGGATTACTGACCACTTGAAACTACTGGAGTGACATAACCGGTTCGCTTTGAGCCACCGGTGGGCGCCGGAACTGACCTCGGGACCGTTCAAAGCCGCCACGCTGCATCATCATACGTTCCCTGCAACGGGTCCCCCGAAGCTCCGGCTCGGGTCCCGGTCCACTAACGGGGCTTCGCAGGGATCGGTTCCATTAAGGGTTGGCGTACACTTCGCCGCCGGCACGGGTACACATCTGGGGGAACACGCTGTCGGCCGAGTAGCTCAGCATCCGGACCGAGCCATCGGCGAACACGAAGTTCGCGCCGCCGGTGTGGAAGCTCCAGAAGTGCGCCCCGTCGAGTTCCGCCGTGTTCCCGGGCACCCGCGGTTGTTTGAGCCCGACGTTGGTGGTCAGGTCGCCCATGTTGCTCGCGAGCGGCGCGTCCCGCGAGCCGAGAAGCGTGTCCCCGTCCCCCGCGCCCCAGCCGTATGGGGAGAACCCCCACCCGACGTACAGATCCCCGGTGCAGGGGCGCTCGCCCACCGATGCCGTGTTCGAGGTGCCGTCGGTGATGTCGGTGAGCCGCACCTTCGAGTTGAGGTACAGGACGCCATCGGCCGACACCGGACCGTTGCTGGTAGTGCCGGCGCACCCCAGGTACGAGGTCAGCGCAAAGATCGTGTTCCCGTTGGTAACGGTGGCGGGGCGCGTGTTGGATGGGCACACGAAGCCCGACATCACGAACCCGGCCGCCGGGAACGCGTTGGTATCGGTGTAGCCCGGGTTCGCCTGGAGATAGGTCGCGCTCTGGTTCCACAGCGCCGACTGCTCCAGGTACGGCAGCAACTGGAGCTGCCAGCCGGTGAAAAGAAACGTGCCGGAGTTGTAGTACCCGGCCGGGAGCGCGATGTTCGCGTCGTGATAGTTGTGCAGCGCCAAGCCGATCTGTTTGAGGTTGTTGCTGCACTTCATGCGGGCGGCGGCCTCGCGCACCTTCTGAACGGCCGGCAGCAACAGCCCAATCAAGATGGCGATAATCGCGATCACCACCAGCAACTCGATCAGCGTGAATCCACGGCGCGCGGGCGCTCGGTGTGAACCGATCCGGGCCATCAGGGCCTCCACAAAATTCAGGAACGAACGCGCCGGAACCGCCAGGGTTTCGGTATGGCCGACGGCAGAATGAAGCAGAATTTCGAGTCGAGAGATTGAAATAGTGTAGTGCCCGCTCAAGGTCAGGGCATTATAAATATCGGTGTTGTGTTGCGATAATTGAAGGAAGTGGGAATCTGTTCGCTTGTACCGATTTGCGCGGCCTGCACCTTTCCACTTCGGGTGCGGACGAACGAGTCGGGTTCGGGTGTTTGTGTGCCATAGGTGTCCGACCACGCGGTCGCGGCAGCTCATGTGACTCGCGCCGCGAAAAGGCGGTGCGTACCGTAATGCACCACCGATCGTCTGTTTGCACCATTCTTCTTGCTGCCCGGCCCGTTCCGACGGCCCCCGCTGGGGTTTTCCCAGACGGCACCACGCAAGGGGGCGCTCACCACAGAAGTGTGAAAAAATCCCCTCGGGCCGGCGCTTTTTTCACGGAGGCCGAAAAGCGCGTGGGAAGCGGGTGAGGCACTCTCGTCCGGCAGATCCGCCGGCGCAGCGCGGAGTACCGTACCGGGGACGATGCGACCGCTCCTTGAGCGGTTCTTGAGTGGCAGCGGCGCGGACGCGCTCCGGGGCCCTGCTCCGCCGGTACGGTTCGCTGGTGCACCGCACGTGTCGAGGCGCGCTCCCCACGGACGTGAGCACCGAAGACACATCCTCGCCCTCGTCCGGAAGGCGACCGCGGTTCGCCGGGTGGTTGCACAAGACGTGCGGTCCGGGCGTCCGGACTGCTCCGCAACCGGTCGCAAATGCGGTTGGTGCGGGAACTGGGGCTCTCGGGTGCGACGGTCTGGCGACGGTTCGTCCGCGGCGGGTTCCGGCTCGCGCCCTCAATTTACGGTGCAGGCCTCGCAGGAGAATGATAGTGGTCGTGTTGACTCTGGCGCCGGGCCGCGCCACGAACATCGCCCCGTTCCGCTGATGGCGGGGCGAGCTCCGTTCCGTATCGCTGAAGTTGCTGACTGCCGGCGGGGGTCGGGGCACGTCAGGCGGGCCGTTACACGCCGACGTGGCTCGTCGGCGGCACCGGCGCCATCGGCCCGCGCGGCGCGGCCGGCAGAACGCACGTCCACGATGCCATCCCGCACCTCCCCCAGTTCAACCACAGGAAGCTAACGTTCCGACACAACAGCCCCACCGAGAACGGCGGTGAGGTCATCGGAGCGGCTCTTGCGTGAGCACCCGCACCATGAGCGAGTACCAGTATTACGAGTTCCGCGCGCTCGAACGGCCCCTGGACCACGCCACAATGGCGAAGCTCCGCGGCATCACGTCGCGCGCCGAGATCACCCCCACGAGCCTCGTCAACGAGTACCACTGGGGCGACTTCAAGGGCAACGTGAAGAAGCTGATGGAGGAGCACTTCGACGCCCACCTGTACCTCGCCAACTGGGGCACGCACCAGCTCATGCTCCGGTTCCCGGCGAAGCTGCTCCCGCTCTCGGTCGTCGAACCGTACACCACGGGGAACGGGACCCGCGCCTGGGCCACCGAGACGCACACTCTCATCGATTTCCTGTCGCACGCCGAGGACGATTACGAGTGGACCGAAGGCACGGGCCAACTCGGGCCGCTCCTCCGGGTGCGCGACGAGTTGCTCGCGGGCGACCTCCGCGCGCTCTACATCGGGTGGCTCGCGGCCCTGGACTCGGACGGAGGTGTTGACGAGGACACGGTCGAGCCGCCGGTGCCGCCGGGGCTGCGCAAGCTGACCGCCGCGCAACTCGATCTGATGACCTACCTCCGTGTCGATGGCGATCTGTTCGAGGTCGCCGCCGCGCACTCGGGCGCGGACGCCCCCGCCGGCCCTTCGACCGCGCAACTCGCGACCTGGGTCGCGGGCTTGCCCGACGGCGAGAAGAACGCGGCCCTCGTTCGGCTGCTGGAAGGCGAAGGCGCAACCGTCGCGACGGACCTTCTGAGCCGGTTCCGCGCCGCGGCGCGAGCCACGTTGCCCGGCGCCGGAGCCGCCGCGCCCCGGCGCACGGTGGGGGAACTCCAGGAAGCGCGGAAGGCACTCGCGGAGAAGAACCGCCGGCTGGAGGCCGAACGGAAAGCCAAAGAAGCGGCCCAGGCGGCGCGCGAGCGGGCCGCCGCCCGTGAGCGGCACCTGGACGCGCTCGCCGGGAAAGAAACGGGCCTGTGGCGCGAGGTCGAAACGGCGGTCGGGTCCAAGTTGCCCAAGCAGTACGACCACGCGGTCCAACTCCTCACGGACCTCCGCGACCTCGCCGTTCGCGCGGGGACCGAGGCCGAGTTCGCGCGCCGCATCGGGGCGCTGAGGGAACAGCACCGCAAGAAGCCGTCGCTCCAGGAGCGACTGGACAAGGCCGGAATGCCCAACTGATACACGTTCCGGTTGTGGGCGTCTGTTTTGGTTTTGGTTTCGTGGCACAGACATTCCTATCTGTGCGGCAACTGAATGGGGTACAGACATTCCTGTCTGTGCCACAAGAAACAGACACAATCAACCCGCCCCTGTATGAGGACGTGATGGACCGAACACTCATTGACCGGTATGAGCAGGCGCCCGCAAAGCTCCGCGCCGCAGTCGGCGGTTTAACGCACGAAGATCTGACCGCCCGCCCCGGGCCGGGGAAGTGGTCGATCCTGGAGGTCGTCGTTCACATCGCGGACAGCGACGCCATCAGCATCGACCGGATGAAGCGCATCCTCACCGAAGACGCCCCGGCGCTGCTCTACGCGGACGAGACCGCTTACGTCCAGGAACTCCACACCCACGACCAGGATCTCGAAGACGCGCTCACGCTGCTCGAAGTCGGCCGGCGCCAGTGGGCGCGGGTGCTGCGAAAGCTCCCGGACGCGGCGTTCGCGCGCACCGGCCAGCACAACCGCCGCGGTACGGTCACCCTCGGCCAACTGGTCGGCGACTACATCGGTCACATTGACGAGCACCTCACGTTCGTTCACGGGAAGCGCGAGAGCCTCGGCAAGCCGCTGTAACAAACCGCTCTCCGGAGCGCCTGCGTGCGTCCGCCCGGTGTGTCCGGTCCTGGCGCGATCGCGCTTCACCCTCACCTTTGAAACGACCCATGCGCACGCGATTCGCACTCCTCGCGCTTGCCCTCCTCCCGGGCGCGGCCCGCGCCGACGGACTGGAACCGCTCCGGTACAACAACCCCGGGCTCGTCGTCGACCTCGGGGTCGGGCTGTGGGCGTGGCCGGTGCCGTGTGACGCGGACGGCGACGGCGATTTCGACCTCATCGTATCGTGCCCCGACAAGCCGTCCAACGGGGTGTGGCTCTTCGAGAACGTCACCGGCGACACCGCGAAGAACAAGTTCCCGGTGTTCAAACCCGCGCGCAAGCTGAGCGGCGCCGCGCACTACGTCATGCCGAGCTATACGGACGGCAAGCTCCGCGTCCTTACGCCCGGCACCGAGCACCCAAACTTCACCACAAAGGGCCTCGCCGAGAAGCTCGCGCTTCCCGTGCCGAAGGGGTTCTACAAGCCCGAGGGCGACCAGCCGAAAGGCCCGAAAGTGCGCCACAACCAGTGGCGCTACGCGGACTACGACGGCGACGGCAAACTCGACCTCGTCGTGGGCATCGAGGACTGGAGCTTCTACGGCTGGGACGACGCCTACGACGCCCGCGGCGCGTGGCGGAACGGCCCGCTGCACGGGTTCGTGTTCGTGTTCCTCGCCAAGGAAGAGGGGAAGTTCGCCGAACCGTTCCGCGTCGAAGCCGGCGGGAAGGTGCTCGACACGTTCGGCTGCCCGTCGCCGAACTTCGCGGACTTCGACGGGGACGGCGACCTTGATCTGCTGTGCGGCGAGTTCCTCGACGGGTTCACCTACTTCGAGAACGTCGGCACGCGCACCAGGCCCCGGTACGCGGCGGGCAAGCGCCTGAAAGACGCGACGGGCGCCCCGCTGACAATGGACCTCCAGATGATCGTACCGGTCGCGTTCGACTGGGACCGCGACGGCGACCTGGACCTCATCGTCGGCGACGAAGACGGCCGCGTCGCGCTCGTGGAGAACACCGGGAAACTCGCCCCCGATCGCACCCCGGTGTTCGCGCGCCCGCGGTACTTCCAGCAACAGGCGGACACTCTAAAGTGCGGCGCGCTCGCCACGCCGGTGTGCTTCGACTGGGACGGCGACGGCGACCTCGACATCCTGAGCGGGAACACGGCCGGCTACATCGAGTTCTTCGAGAACCTGAGCGGCCCACGGGTCGCGTCCCCCAAGTGGGCCGCCCCGAAGCGCCTCGAAGCCGACGGGAAACCGTTCCGCGTTACGGCCGGCCCGAACGGGAGCATCCAGGGGCCGGCGGAGGCGAAGTGGGGGTACACCACGTTCAGCGTCGCGGACTGGGACGCCGACGGTTTGCCCGACATCGTGCTGAACAGCATTCTGGGCGAAGTGGTGTGGCTGAAGAATGTCGGCACACGCAAACAGCCCAAGCTCAGCGCCCCGCAGCCGGTCGAGGTGGAGTGGCCGAAGGACAAGCCGCAGCCCGCGCTGGCGTGGGGCTGGCGCAAGCCGCAGGGCGACGCCCTCCTGACGCAGTGGCGCACCACGCCGGTGGTGTACGACTTCAACCGCGACGGGCTCCCCGACCTCGCGGTGCTCGACACCGAGGGCTACCTGGCGTTCTTCGAGCGGGCGAAGCGCGACGGCAAGCTGGTGCTGCGGCCGCCGCGGCGGGCGTTCGTG
>DASWYH010001397.1:0-5658 GCA_036405095.1 Gemmata sp.
CGCGCCGGGGAACCACGGTGCCCCCGAAGTTGTGGAGCGCGGCCCCGGGGTGGTTGGTGCCGACGATCACCTCGGTGGCGGTCGCGCGCCCGGTGATGCTCGCCATGAGCGCGCCGGTGTCCCGGAGCGGCTGGTTACCCCCGTTGGCCCGCGCGTACCGCAGGGGCTTCCAGCGGGTGCCGTCGGGCGCGGTCCCGGTGGCGAACCGGCGCTTCACGTCGCTCGTGGCGATCTGCGCGAGCTCGCGGCCGGTGAGCGGGTCGAGCGGCCCGGAGGCCTTCAGGGGCGGGGCGAGCGGGCCGCTCTGCTGCCGGGCGAACCGGGCCAGGTCGGCGAAGGTGATGACGAGCCCGGCCACGGCGCGCCCCTGTTCAGAGCCGGGTGCCGTCGCCGAGCGGGAACCGCCCGTCGTCCGGTTCGTCGAGGGTGAACCGGTCGCCGGAGGTGTCGCAGGCCCCGAACGAGATCCGCGCGGACCCCGGTGCGGGCGCCCACACCTCGTCCCCGAGCATCACGTCGGCCTCGGCCAGCTCCTTCAGCAGCGCCTCGCGCTCCTCGCGGAACGCGGCCACGGCCTCGGGGTCCGAGCGGCACGCCTCCAGGAACGCGTGGACCACGCCCAGCCGCAGGTTCCAGTCGTAGCCGTCGGTGGTGTCGTTCGCGCCGAACTGATCGAACTCAGCGCCCGTCATGCCGCGGCCCCGCATGACCCGGCGCACGTCGTTGTACCCGCGCCGGTTGGCGACCGGGAGGATCGCGTCCCAGTGGTCCGGGAGCGCTGCGTCCCCGCGCATCGCGTTGGCCGCGGTGACCTGGGCGCGGAGCGCGTCGTCAGTAACGAAGGGGGCCATGATTGTGAGCGCGGAATGCGGAGTGCTTCCAGTGCGGAACCTTCCAGCGCGGAACTCGGAACGCGGAACTCGGAACGAAAGGCCGGGGCGCTATTGTCTTCCGTTCCGAATTCCGCGTTCCGCGTTCCGCGTTCCGAGGGTCAGGCGCCGAGGGCCGAGGTGGGGACGACGGTGGCGACGTCCTTGTAGACGTTGTCCACGTTGCCCCCGGGGCTCGTGTACTGGGTGAGCGCCAGGGCCCGCTTGAGGACGACCCCGAGCTTCAGGTTGCAGCACAGCACGAAGTTCGCGGGCGTCGGGTCCCAGCCCTCGTGGACGAACAGGTCCTCGTCCACGTCGTTGGCCTTGGGCAGCTTGAACGAGCGGAACCCGTTGACGAGCTGCTCGATGATGGTGTAGCACTCGGCCACGGTGGGGGTGTCCGAGATGGTCAGGTGGAGCGCGTCCCACCAGAACCCGTACCCGAGCCCGAACCGGCAGTCCACCCAGTACTGGTACTCCATCTGGAGCCGCGCGCTGGAGTCGTTCGCGTCCGTGTCCAGGTTCCCCAGGGGCTCCCGGTCCTGGTACAGCACCGGCTTCACCGCCGGGTTGTCGGTCACCAGGGCGATGATCTTGTGCGTGGCCCCGTCGCTGGCCGCGGCGTCGAACGTGTCCAGGTTGTCCCCGGTCCCGAACACGTGGCTGTTGGCGAAGAAGTTGGACCCGTCGAAGCACGGGGTCGAGCCCCCGGCCGCGAGGTGCGCCAGGATCTTGTGCCCGGTGTCCTTGCGGGCCCGGGTGGGGAGCCCGTTGATGGTCTTCATGTACCCGCCCGTCTGGTCGTCGTCCACGTCGGTCTTCTTGACCGCGACCCCGACCCGGAACTCCTTGTTGGCGACCGTGTACTCCTTGTTGATGAGCCGGGCGAACGGGGTGTACCCCTTGAACTCGTGGAGCCGGGGCAGGTTCGACATGTACGTGTGGGTCTCCACCTTGCTCTTCGAGTCGAGCGCGGTGGTGAACTGCTCGTGCCCGGCCGGGAACGGCTTCTCGTCGGCCGCCAGCTTCCCGGCGGCGAACTCGGAGCGGGCGAGCGCGGTGAACTGGGTCACTTCCACGGGAGCGTCTCCACGGTCGGCGCGGCCTGCGGGCGCGCGGGGTGCTTCGGGGCCTAAAGGGGTGAGCGGTGGGCCGCGCGGGGCCGGTTACGCGATGTCGCGGTTCAGGACGACCCACTCGGTGCCGGTCGAGACCAGCTCGACGGTGTCGTAGCGGGCGTCGATGGTGGCCAGCGTGGCGCCGTTGTCGATCGTTTCGGCCGCGTTCCCGTCGAGGGTCACGGCCTGGGCGTCGGCGGTGGTCTTCACCACCCGGACCCGGTCCCCGGCCTGGGTGTCGGCGACCGCCGGCAGGGTCACGGTGAGCGCCGCCGTGTTGGGGACGAACACGGTCTTGCCCAGGTCGTACTTGGTGAGCGCCTGGGCGCCCGTGGCCGCGAGCCACCGGGACACCCCGTACCGCTCGTGGGCCGCGGTCCCGTCGTAGCACGGCTCGACCAGCGCGATCCCGGGCGCGACCACCTCGACCACGTGCCCGACGAAGTTGGCGAAGGTCAGGGCCGCGTTGCTCAGGGTGCCGGTCTGGTCGTCGACCGCGTACACCTTCTTGCCGATGTCGGTGACGGCCACGCCCGCGATCGCAAGCTCGAACCGGTACGGCATCTGGACGTCGAGGTCCAGCTCCGGGGCCCCGGCGGTGCCGGCGGGCAGGAGCGGGTTCCCCTGGTCCCCGCGGACGATCCCGGCGAAGACCCAGGCCTGGGCGTCGTCGCCCTTGCACAGGTACCCGCTCAGGTCGGTCCCGAGCAGCGCGTGCTGGTAGTACCGGGTGGCCGCGGCGAGCGTCTCGCTCGACCGGCGGATGAACTCGTCCGCGCGCCGGACGACGCGCTTCTTGACCCGGTCGGTTGCGTTGGCCACGGTTGTTCCCCAGTGCGGAATGCGGAACCCTTCGAACGCGGAGCGATTCCAGCGCGGAGCGCTTCGAACGCGGAGTGCGGAGCGCGGAGCGCGGAACGAAAAGCCGGGGGCTCTCTGGTCTTTCGTTCCGAATTCCGCGTTCCGCGTTCCGCACTCCCAAGGGTCAGGCGGCCCCGTACTCCTTGGCGGTGAGCCGGGGCTTCTTCTTCTGGAGCTCGGTGAACCGCTCGACGTACTGCGCGCGGTGCCCCTCGGGCACCACGGCCTCGGCGAACCGGCGCACCTTGGCCAACTCGGCCTCGCCCGCGGCCCTCGGGTCGGTCGGGTCGCCGGCCGGGAGCCGCTCCCCGAACCGCACCGTCACCGGGAGCTTGGCCAGCTCCTGCTTCCGCACCTCGAACGCGGTGAGGGTGCGGGTGCGCCCGTTCTCCGTGAACCGGTGGACGGCGCGGGTGTCGTCGAGCCCGAGCAGGCTCGGCAGGATCGCGGCCTTGACCATTGCGGGGGTCGCCTGGCCGGCGGCCACGAGCTGGTCGCAGAACGTCTCGGCGCGCTGGCGCTTCTGCTGCTCGTTGGTGACCCGCAGGCGCCGCAGCTCGGCGTCCAGCGCGGTGTTGAGCTGCTGCCCCTTGCGCGCGACCTGTTGCGTCTCGCTCAGCACGGTGCGGTCTCCCCTGCGAGGTGCGGGCCTGGGCTTGCGGCGCCGGGTGTCGCTCATCGGGGCGACCGGCGCCGGGGCCGGGGTCGGGGCGGCGCCCCCCATGAGCTGGGCGTACAGGGCGCGGAGGTCCTCGTCGGTCATGGCGTCGAGCTGCGCGGCGTCCTGGCCCTCGGCGGTGAGCTCGGCGATCAGGTCCTCGCGGGTCATGGCCGCCGGGTCCCCCATCGTGTCCACGTCCGAGCCGCCCCCGGGGCCCGGGCCGGCGCCCATCGTCTCGTCGTACAGGGCGCCCAGCTCCTCCTCGGACATGCCCTCCAGCTCGGCCGGGTCCTCGCCGGCGTCGGTCAGGGCGGCGATCATCTCCTCGCGCGACGGGTCCCCGTCGGCGAACAGGCCCCCGGCCGCGGGCGCCGGGTTCGGGTTCGCGCTGGGGTCCGGGGCGGTCGGGCTGGGCAGGTTCTTGACCAGGTCCGCGAGCCCCTCGTCGGTCATCCCGTCGAGCGTGGCCTGGGAGAGCCCGGGCATGGCCGTCTTGAGCGTCGCGAGCAGCTGCTGGCGGTCCATTACGGTCTCCGCGTGAGTGTGGACGGCGCCGGTGCGGCCCCGCACGGTGGTTTCTCGGATGCGGACCCCGGGGCGCTCGCTGAACACCTTGGGCGCGGGCATCGGGACCGGCATCGGGAGCGGCCCCAGGCGCTTCACCTGGGGCACCTCGCCCCCGAGGTAGCTGAACTTCCGCAGCACCTTCCCGTAGGGTCGCCCGAAGTCGTCGAGGAACGAGTCGTAGATCTCGCTGGACCCGTACCGGTACTCCCCGCTCTCGATCTTCCGGGCCATCGCCTCGGGCACGTTGACCACGCTCCCCTTGAGGATCACGTGGCCCGGGTGTGCGGGGTCGGGGACCGCCCGCAGGGTGCTCGGATCGACCCACCCGGCGGCGGGCTCGTCGGTGGGCACGTGCTCGCGCCAGCCCTCGTCGTCCTCGTGCCCGGGGGCCGCCGGCGGGGTGTGCAGCTTGAGCCCCCCGGGGCCGAGCTTCTGGCCCGCCTCGGCCATGTTCCGGACCCACCGCGGGAGCCAGCGCCGGCCGCGGTACACCCCCGACGCGAACAGGTTCACGTCGCGGAGCATGAAGTAGCGCGGTGCGGTAGCGGGGGCCGCGGGCATGCACGTACTGTGCGGGGGAGGGTTGCCCGGATGGAAGAAGAGAAGTGCCGTCACTCGCGAAGGGATCTGGGACCGTTCAACGTGACGGGCCGCTGGCAAGAACCAGCGGCCCGTCACGTTTCAATGGCCTCCCAATGGCCCTACCCAGTTGCATCGACCTGGCCATCCCCGCGGCGCCCGACCACAAGTTGGCCGGACCCTCACTCGGAGACGCAAGCGGAATCGTTGCAGTGGAGGAGGTGACGGACATCGCCCGGCCCCGTGCCCTGATAGATCCCGAAGGCGCGCACCACGTCTCCGGGTCGGCCGATGATCCCTTCCGAGGCGCAGAGGACCGTCTCGCCGTCCGCGAGTAGGAGGATGGTCAACCGGCCCCCGAGTTGGTTGGGGAGCGCCTCGACCACCCGCCCCCGAACCGTGACCTCGACCCGTTCGGGACATCTGGACAGCGCCGCGCCGGTCGTCACAAGAGTGGTTCCGCGCCGGGGTCCGGCACCGGTGCCGGACCCCGGCGCAGAACCGACCGGTTCCGGAGTGTGACGCATCAGGGCAGCGACGAGCAGAGCCAGAAAGCACGGCCCGAGTATCACCAAGGTGACCGCAATGGACTTGGCGTTTTGACTCATGTTTAATCTAAAGTTGCAACGGCCCTGGAAAGGCGGGGCACTCGACGCATCTCAACTTCTGTTTCAATGGCCTCTTAATGGCCCTACCCCGTTGCAACGGACTCTCCACCATCCTCTACGATTTCCAGCACTTTGCAAGCGCCTTTGCCCAGACCAAGACACTCTTGCAGGTTTTACTCTTTTCGCTTCCGGGAAGCTGGCCGCATTTCCCGCGCAACTCGTTACGCACACATGAATTGCAGAGATGCCCAGACCTCTCACCCCTTTTGAACCCCTTTTTGGGGTTGGGCGCTCAGCCAAACCACGCACGGGGCGCCCAGGTTCACAGACGCACTTCACCCCGCCAGCGCGACACACAGCGCCCGCACCCCTTCCATCCGCCCCCGCAGCTC
>DASWYH010001398.1:0-3590 GCA_036405095.1 Gemmata sp.
GGCCGCGAGGAGCAGCGCGTCCGGATCGTCCGGGTGGGCGCTCAGGTACTTGGTGAGGGTGTCCGCTGCGGCGGCGAAGTCCCGCCGGCCGAGCGCGTCGCGGGCATCGCGGAGCGGGTTCGGTCCGAACGCGGCCCACGCGCCCCACACGGCCGCGCCGAGAACCAGAACGGCCCCCACACGCACGAGCCAGCGCTTGGGGCTCCCCGGTCGCGCACCCGCCTGGGGGGCGGCGGGCGGTCCGCTCGTGATCGGTTTCCGCAAGGGCATGACACGTTCCCAATTCGGGGGGCTGGTATTGTAGCGTCGCCCGCGCCGGGCGGGTTCCTTTGCCGCCGCGTTCTGTTTAGAATGTCCCCACCCTCCCGTTCCGCTCGCACTCGTGGAGAAACAACCGTGCTGAACCGCATCGCGCTCTTCGCACTCGTACTGACCGGCGCGAACGCGCTGGGCGCGGCCGATCCCGCCCCGTGGTGGGATGCCGAGGTCGAAACCGCCCTCAAGAGCGCGAAGGGGAACCGCCCGGAACTCGAAAAGGCGCTCAACGGCGCGCCCAAGGATCAGCGCAAGGGCATGGCGTTCCTCGTGGCCAACATGCCCGATTCGGACCTCACCGCGCTGAGCGCGGAGTTCCTCCTCACGAACGTGGAGCTGGCGTACAAGGCGCGGGCCGAAACCCCGTGGGGCAAGGCCGTTCCCGAAGACCTCTTCCTCAACGACGTGCTGCCCTACGCGAACGTCGATGAGAAGCGCGACGCGTGGCGGAAGGAGTTTTACGAGCTGTGCATGCCGCTGGTGAAGGGGTGCAAGACGCCCACGGAAGCGGTCCAGGTGCTGAACGCGGAGCTGTTCAAGAAGCTGAAGCTCGGCTACTCGACGCAGCGGAAGGCCCCGAACCAGAGCCCGAAGGAGTCCATCGAGCAGGGCAAGGCGTCCTGCACCGGGCTGTCGATCGTGCTGAGCGATGCGTGCCGGGCGGTGGGCATCCCGGCGCGGCTGGTGGGGACACCGCTGTGGGCCGACAAGCGGGGCAACCACACGTGGGTCGAGATCTGGGACCAAGGCTGGCACTTCACCGGCGCGTGCGAACCCGACCCAACCGGGCTCGACCGCGGGTGGTTCGTCGGGGCCGCTTCGCAAGCGAAGAAGAACGTTCCCGAACACGCGATCTACGCCGCCAGTTTCAAGAAGACGCCGCAGCACTTCCCGCTCGTGTGGGCGCCACGGTACAAGGGCGTCGCGGGCGAGAACGTCACCGACCGGTACGCCCGGAAGGCCGCGCCGGACCTGAAAGCCGAAACCGCCAAGTCCGCGTCCGCGATCAAGGAGCTGCGGGCCGCGCTGGGAGCCAAGCCCGCCGCGCTCACGGACCTCGCCGGCAAGAGCTTCGCCAGGATCCCGCTGACGAAGGCCGACGCCGCGACCGCGCGCGCGCTGCTCTGGGCGGCGCACGTCGCGCTCATCAAGAAGGACCGCGCGGCCGAGATCAAGGACCTGGTCATCACGGACGGCAAACTGGAAATGCCGATCTTCTACAAGACGTTCGGCACGAAGCCGAAGGACGGGCGCAGCCTCTGGATCTCGCTGCACGGCGGGGGCGGCGCTCCGAAGGAGGTGAACGACGGGCAGTGGCGGAACCAGAAGGGGCTGTACACCGTCGAGGAAGGCATCTACCTCGCGCCCCGTGCCCCCACGAACACCTGGAACCTGTGGCACGAGGGGCACATCGACCGCATGTTCGGGCGCCTCATCGAAGACCTGATCGTTCTCGAAGACGTGAACCCGAACAAGGTGTACGTGCTCGGCTACTCGGCCGGCGGCGATGGCGTGTACCAGCTCGCGCCGCGGATGGCGGACTACTGGGCCGGGGCCGCGATGATGGCCGGGCACCCGAACGGCGTGTCGCTGCTGTCGCTGCGGAACGTGCCGTTCGCGCTCCAGGTGGGCGGCAACGACTCCGCCTACAACCGCAACAAGGTGGGCAAGGAGTACGGCGAACAGCTCGCCAAGCTCCGCAAGGACGACCCGAAGGGGTACGAGCACTTCGTGAAGATCCACGAGGGCAAGGGCCACTGGATGAACCTCGAAGACAAGGTCGCGCTCCCGTGGCTGGCGAAGTTCACCCGCAACCCGGTCCCCGAGAAGGTGGTGTGGAAGCAGACCGGGACGCCGCACGACCGCTCGTACTGGCTCGCGGTGCCCACAGCCGAGGCGAAGGGCGACTCGCTCGTGGTCGCCACCCGCACCGGCCAAGCGGTCGAAATCGCGACCGCCGAGAAGGTGTCGAAACTCCTCGTCCGTTTCGATGACCGGATGTGCGACCTCGACAAGCCCGTGGAGGTGAAATACGCCGGCAAGACGCTCTTCACCGGCGAGGCGCCGCGCACGGTCGGCACACTGGTGAAGACGCTCGCCGGGCGCGGGGATCCGGGTCTGGTGTTCGACGCCGAAGTTGAGGTGACGGTCGGCGACGGTAAGTGACGCCACCGCATGGACGGAGCTTGCTCGTGGACGACACCCCGGCCCGGCAGCCACGCGCGGACCTCCTCGCCCTCATCCGCGCGGCGAAGGAGCAGCCGGACGAGGACACGATCCGGCTCGTCATTGCGGACTGGCTGGACGAACACGGCGACGCGGGCGACCGCGCCAACGCGGCCCTCATTCGCTTACAGTGCGAACTGGCCCGGCTGTCCGATTACGACCCGCGCGGTACCGAATTACGGAAGCAAGAAGAAGCGCTTCAGGAACAGAGCCCGTGGAGCCTCGGGGACGACCCGCGGCTCTGGCGCGCGTGCAGCCCGCGGGGGTGGAAGCGGGGCCTGGCAAAGGTCGAAGCCCAACCGGCCCGCGCCTTGCTTGACGTCGAGGCCGCGCTGACGGCTTCCGAAGGGTATGCGTGGGTCGATGAACTTCTTGCGGTGCAACTCGGGGCGGACCAAGTGCCGCGGCTCGCGCGCTCCCCACTTCTGGAGGGGCTGAACAAGCTGAGCCTCTTTTCGCTTCCGATCGATGTGGACGGCGCGCGGGCGATCGCCTCGTCCCCGCGGTTGGGCCTGCTGCGGGAGTTGGAGCTGAGTCACAACGAACTCGGGCCGATCGGGGCCTATGCGTTTGCGGAACGCCTGAACCTTCCGCGGCTCCAGACGCTCCGAATCACGTCCAACGGGTTCAATGCCGAGACCGCCGAAGCGTTCGCAGCGGAACCGGCCATTTCCCGGATCGCGGTACTCGGGTTGGGCAACAATGCCCTCGGAGAGAAGGGCATTTCAGCGCTGGCGGCTTCTCCTCATTTGCCCGGGCTGACCGCGCTCGAACTGGATATGACCGATCTTGATGATGCGGCTGTTGTGGCACTGGCCCGGCTACCACGGTTCGCCTCACTCACCAAACTGACTTTACAGCACAACAACCTCGGCGCGACCGGTGCAAGGGCGCTGACCGGGGCCACAAGCCTCACGGAACTCGACCTGTGGCGCAATCCGTTGTATGACGACGGCGCTGCGGCGCTTGTTGCGAACAGCGGGCTGAGCCGACTGAAGCGGCTCCAGATCGGCAACACCCGGCTCGGGGAAGCCGGCGCACGGGCACTG
>DASWYH010001399.1:0-8864 GCA_036405095.1 Gemmata sp.
CGTCAACGGCAAGCGCCTCGACGACACCGCCACGACCTACCCCACTGCCGAAGCCGCGCTCGCGGGCGGGCTCGACCAACTGCGCAACAAACTCGGCTGGTAATGCGACCGCGCCGCGGATTGCTCCGCGGCACGGGGCGTTCTCGGACGGGTCTACTTTCGGACCTGGGGTGCGGAAGGCTCACGGCACCGCCGCTCATGAGCATGCTCAAGCAGCAACGGAACCACGAACCGCGGGGTTGTCCCAGCCCGTTGCTGCTTGAGCATGCTCATGAGCGAAAGCGGTGCTGGAACAGCCTTCCTCGCGCGGGGTGTGGAGGCAGACGCTCGGCCGACGCAACATCGGCCTGTCGCAAAGCGACGAGCTAAACCGATCCGAGAACATAAGTAACGTACACGCCCGCTGGCCCCAGGGCAACGCCGCGGCGGCCTGGGCTTCGAGCGCGGCGGCCACTCATAGCGAATCCGGTTGAATAATAGCCGTCAAGTCGGAGTGCTTGACCTCCCCCCTTGAGAGGGAGGTCGGCGAGGCTTTGCGAGCCGGGTGGGGGGAGAGAGCAATACGCGCGGTGTACGTCGCCCCCCACCCGCCGCGTCCAAAGCGACGCGGCGACCTCCCCCTCAAGGGGGGAGGTCAGGGCCAAACTCGGTGGTTACAGTTTAATCGGATTTCAGTAGCTTCAAGTAGTCCATGGTCAGTTGTCAGTGGGCCGAACATACGCGGAGTAAGCACCGGAGTTTGAAGGGCACACGGAACGCTCTTCACTCCCGCACTGATCACTGACCACTGACCACTTGAAACTACTGGATTTGGTATCACGCGAGACGCACTCATGGCGGACAGGCCCACGGAAGGGGTTTCGGAAGATCGTGGCGCGGTCGGAGCCGCCGGCCAGCCCGAAACATCCCCGCTCACCCCGACGGTCCCGGGCGCCGGGCTCACGGCCCCGTTCCCCGACACCAACCCGGCGACCCTTTCGGGGGCGTTTGGCCGATACCGCATCGTGCGGTCACTTGGGCAAGGGGGGATGGGAGCCGTTTACCTCGCCGAGGACTCGCAACTCGATCGCCAGGTGGCCTTGAAGGTGCCCCTCTTCAGCACCTCCGACCCGGGGACGCTGGCGCGGTTCTATCGCGAAGCACGGGCCGCGGCCACCATCGACCATCCCAACATCTGCCCGGTCTACGACGTCGGGGAGCAGGGCGGGGTGCATTTCGTGACGATGGCGTTCG
Source organism: Gemmata sp. (assembly GCA_036405095.1). Lineage (GTDB taxonomy): Bacteria > Planctomycetota > Planctomycetia > Gemmatales > Gemmataceae > Gemmata. Next base: position 1,234 of record DASWYH010001399.1, read on the forward strand.
TCGAGGGGCGGACCCTGGCCGAGTTGATCCGCGGCGGGAACCCGCTCCCACAACGGGCCTCGGCCGCAGTTGTGCGGAAAATCGCGCTGGCCCTTCAGGAGGCGCACGCGCGGGGCGTGATCCACCGGGATCTGAAGCCGGCCAACATCATGATCAACCGGCGGAAGGAACCGGTGGTGATGGACTTCGGGTTGGCCCGGCGGGTGGACCGCGACGAGCAACTGACCCGGGCCGGGGCGCCTCTCGGCACGCCCGCGTACATGCCCCCGGAGCAGGTGACCGGGGACCCCGGGGCCACCGGCCCCGGGTCCGATGTCTACAGCCTCGGCGTCATCCTGTACCAGATGCTCACCGGGCGGCTCCCGTTCCAGGGCACGGTCATGTCGGTGCTCGCGCAGATCCTCACCGCGGACCCGCCGGCGCCGTCGGACCTGCGCCCCGATATCGACCCGCAGTTGGAGGCAATCTGTCGCAAGGCGATGGCCAAGGCCCCCGGCGCCCGGTACGACTCGATGGCCGCGTTCGCCGCGGACCTCACCAGCTATTTGCGGAGCGAAGCCCCGGCCCCCGCGGCGCTCAAACGTGCCCCCGAGACCGGCCCGGCCACCGTTGACGCCGGGCACTCCGTCGGCACCCGGACGAGCGACGACGGGAAGGCGACCGAATTGCTGGGGCGCCTCCTCGATCAGTTAGAGGCCCGACCGTCCGCGCCGCCCCCGCGCCCCCGCTCGCTCCTGCTCCCGCTGGTCGCCGGTGCCGTCCTGCTGGTGGTCGGGGGCGCGGCCGTCTACGTGCTCACGCGCCCCTCGTCCGGCGGCGGAGCGCCCGGCGGCGCGGGAACCACCGTTGTTGTGCAACTCCAGGGGCTGGGCGATCGGGTCGATCCGGCGGTGGCGCTCATCGAACTCGATGGGAAGCCGGTGACCCGAGAGGAACTCGCCGGCCCGATCCACCTGCCGCCCGGCGAACACGTGGTGCTGATGATGCGGGCCGACCGCGCCGTGATCGGCCGGTACACGTTCACCGTCGGGCGCGACGACGACGGGCGGGCGGTTCAGGCCGCGGCCAGCGCACCGGACCGGCCCGCGAACCTGGACCCGGCCAAGCTCACCGCCGGGGACATCGGGAACGTGGACGCCCTGAAGCGGTACTTCAGCGTGAACGGGGTGAGCTTCGACCCGGCCGCCCGCCGGGTGACGCTGGCGCTGGCCGCCGAGCGGGCCATCGCCTACGCCCCGGCCGATGTCCAACTCGACGTGCGCCTCTACGACGCCGACGACGCCCGCGTCCGGAGCGACATCCTGCGGTTCGAGCGCAACGACATCAAGAAGGGGGCGGTGGTTCAGGCGTACTTCACCTGGGCGCAGGCCGGGGCGGTTCGGCGGGTGCTGTTGGTCGCACCGGGCGAGACCGAGTTCCCGCCCGGCCCGCGGCCCGCGTTCCCGAAATTCGACCCGGCGGCCGTTATCCCGGGGGTGCCCCTCGACATCCGGGCGGCGGAAGAGGTGTTCGCGGTTCTCAAGGGCGAATACGACCCCGCCGGGGGGCGGGTCACGTTGTTGCTGGAGGCCCGGCGGGAGATCCCGTATGTGGGCCGGGAGTTCGGGCTCGAAGCCCGCGTCTCCGACGAAAAGGGCGCCCTCCTCCGGGCCTACGGGCTCTCCTTCGAGCACAGCAACAAGCTGCTGAAGGGCGAGCGCGTCCGCGCCCATTTCACCCCGGGTACGGGCGGCGCGCGGGTGGTTCTTGCGCGCATGCGGTAGGGCCGGTGCGGCGGGTGCCCGCGCTCAGCGGCCGTTCTTGATGAAGAACCGGATGCCGCCCTTGGAGCCGCCCGCGCTCAGGTGCGCGGTCTGGTCGAACCCGTACGCTTTCAGCACGCGGACGATGATTTCGCCCTCCTGGGCGCTGCCCACCTCGAAGAGCTGTTTGCCGGCATCGGTGACGGCCCACTTCTGGTTGATCTGCTGCACCCGCAGCGCGGACTTATCGAAGCTGCGTCCCTGTGCGTTGTAGGGCGCCCGCGTCGGGGCCTTCCCGTTCGTCAGGAAGAACGTCAGCCCGGACGCGCCGCCCAGCTTGCAGAACTCCGTGAACTTGGCCTCTTGAATGGCGCGGGCGGCCTCGCGGGCGGTCCACTCGGTCGGGCCGAACCGGCCCAGCACCTCGGGACCGAACGCGACCACCCACTCGAACCCGTCCTTGCGGGCCTCCACCTTGCGCGGGTCGATCTTGATCATCTCGCCGGTGAACCCCACGCCCGGGACCGGAATCCCCGTGCGGGTGAGCGCATCGATTTGCGCCTGCATCATCAGCAGGCCGCCCGGGGCCGCATTGGTCTGTTCGAGTGAGACGAACAGGTAGTTCATCGTGGGCTGGGTCGGCGGCCCGACGACCCCGATGCGGTTGAACCCGTACCGCTGGATGACCGCGCTGGCCTGTTCGGCGCCGCTCTTGTCGGTGCCGAAGTTGAGCAGGATGTTGTTGTCGTCGCGGACCACCCACACCCCGCGAACCGCTTCGACGCGGGCGGTGCGCAGGTCGATCGGCTGCACGTACTTCGCCGAGGTGCCGGCGGCGAGGTGCGCGCCGATCCCGCCCGCTTGTGCCACGGTCCCGTTCCGGTTCCCGTTGTTCTGCGCGTCCACCGGCGGCGAACCGGTCACCGCGGGGCGCCCGTTGGTCAGCCCGTACTCGACAACGGGCTTGGTGCCGCCGATGGTGACCCACTCGGTCGGCCGGAGGTCGCGGAGCACGTGGGCCAGGTCGCGGGCGTTGGCCTCGTTGTCGCCGGTGTTGCGCATCACCTTCTGACCGGCCCATACCTCCCACCCGCCCACGACCCGCTTCACGGACACGTCCATCGCGCTGATGGCGAACTTCTGTTCCGGTTGCGGCAGCGGCACGGCCGATTGCATCGCCGCGGGGCTTGCGGGCTTCGGCTGTGTCGGGTAGCCCGGCGGGGGCGCGTTCGGTGTCCCGACCGGCCCCACGAGACCCGGTCTCGGTGCCAGCGCGGGGAGCAACCCCGGCTGCCCCGGTTGGGCCGGGAACGTCGGCTGAGTTGGGAAGGTCGGGATTTGCGGGAGCGCGGCGGGCGCGGGGCCGGGCGGGAACGAGTTCGGGAGCGGCTGTGCGCTCGCGCCGTTTGCGCCCAGAACGATGCCGAGACCCACCGCCGCGATTCGCTTGCGCATCGACAGCCCCTCGAACCGGACCGATTCTGTCCGTTCGGGTTGTATCGGATGCGCGGGGCGCGAAAGTTGAGCGAACCAGCCGCCTCAGGAAGGGCGAGCGGGCATCGCGGGCCGGATCGGACCGTTTCGAGTGCGAATCACACCGCGGGCGGGCGCCCCGGAACCCAGAACTCCAGACCGCATTCGTCGAACCGCTGTTCCAGTGCTTCCGCGCCTTTGAGGATCTTGAACTCGCGCTCGGCCAGCGTGATCGGGAGCAGCCAGAGGACGTGAAGGTGCCCGTCCGGGAGGTTGCACACTTCCAATTCCGGACCGAAGGGGTACGGCCGCGACACCAGGAAGAACTCGCACGCCGACCCCGGCAGCCACGGCCCGCCCAGCGGAACCGTGTGATCGCGCCCGAGTTCGCGGCGCCCGTGATACCACGCCGTAATGAACAACAGCTCGACGTGCCGCAGGTCCGGCTCGGGCGCGACGATCAGGAACTCGAGCCGCGGGTCGGCGCGCGCCTCCCACCCGCCGGCGGTCGCGTACACCCACTGCGGGTTCCGCGGACCCGGAGCGAATTCCAACACCCGGAGGCGCGGCAGCTCCGTCGCCGCCGGACCGAGGGGCCAAACGTGTTCCCGGCAGGCGTGCCCCGCGAAGAACCGGCGCAGGTGCTGCTGAACGATCGCGTTCGGGTCGGGTGCGGCCAACGGGTGCCCTCGTGTGGCCCGCGAAGAACGCGCCCCGTGCCCGGGGTCACTTCTTCGGACCGGTGTTGTGCTTGATCGCACACTGCGGGGCGGACGCCCGGAAGGCCGCGACCCCTTTGGCCGTGACTGCCGTTTCGCCCACGTCGAGGAAAGTCAGCCTCGTGCCCTTGAGGTGGGCGAGCCCGGTGTCGGTCACCTGCGTCCCGCCCAGGCTGAGTTCCGTCAGCCCCGGGAGCTCCTTGAGCGACAGCAACCCGGCGTCCGTCACCTGTGTTTCGTTCAACTCGAGCCCGCTGAGCTTTTTGAGCCCCTTGAGGTGAACCAGCCCGCGGTTCGACACGCTCGTGTCGGAAACGAAGAGCTCCGTCAGCTCGCGGAGGTCCTTGAGGTGCGCCAGCCCGGCGTCGGTCACCTGCGTCCCTGTTATATGGAGCACCCGGAGTTTGGGGTGCCGCGTGAGTTGCGCCAGCCCGGCGTCCGTGAGCCCCGTGCCGGTGAAGCTGAGGAACTCCAGCTCCGGGAGGTTCTTGAAGTGGGCCAGCGCGCCGTCAGTCACTCTGGTGCCGTGCAGGATGATGCGGGTCAGCGCCACGCAATCCTTGAGGCCGGCCAAATCGGCGTCCGTTATCAGTTTGTCCGACAAGTTCACGCTCACCAGCGCGAACCGGCCCTCGGGCAGATCGGCCGCGGACCGAATTTCCTGGGGCCGCCCGCTCACTCGAACCATCCCCCCCGCCGCGAGCACGCGCTCCGCCGCGGCGCGGTCCCGATCCCCGCCCCCCGCCGGGCGCTGCGGGCCGCCGGGGGTGTGCGGTTCCGCGCCCTTGTTTCCCACCGCGCCCGCGGCCCGCGGTTCCGCGCCCTTGTTTTCCACCGCGCCCGCGGCGCCGCTGGGCGTTTCGTTCCTGGTTCTAGCCCCCTTGCTGGTGACGGTGACGATCGCCCCCCCGGCCGCGACCGCAAGAATCGCCGCCAGCCCGACCGCGAGCCGCCACCCGGCGCGGGGCTTCTTTCGCTCCAGGGGCGCGGGCGTGGGCGCGGCGGGGGGGCCGAGGTCCGGGAGAACGGAGGCCGCGTCGGTGGTGCCGAGAGTGGCAAACGCCCGGGAAGGCGCTCCGGCACTCGGTTGGGGTGGGGGGCACACGACCCGCGGCGCCGGGGTCACGACGACCTGCGACGCGCCCGTCGATTCGGTGATCGCGCGCACCCGTTTCACCACCTCCGCCGCGGACCCGGGGCGCGCGTCGGGCTCTTTCGCGAGCAACTGGTGAACGAGTTCGGCCACCGCCTCGGGCACCGCCGGGTTCCGCTCGCGCACCGGAACCGGGTCTTCGGTCCCGAGGGCCATGAGCACGGCCATCGTGGTCGGCCCGTCGAACGGGAGCTGGCCGGTGCAGAGCCGGTACAGCACCGCGCCGAGGCTGAACAGGTCGGAGCGGTGATCGACCTTCTTCCCGCGGGCCTGCTCGGGGCTCATGTACGCCGGGGTGCCCACGACGATGCCGCTCTGGGTCAGCTCCGCTTCGGTGTGGAGCGGTTTCGCCAACCCGAAGTCGAGCACCTTGACGCGCCCGTTGGGCGCCTCGAGCCACAGGTTCGCGGGCTTGATGTCGCGGTGAACGAGGCCGATGTTGTGGGCCGCGGCGAGCCCGGCGGCGGTTTCGCGGGCGATCCGGAGGACCTGCGGGACGGTCGGGCAGCCCTTCCGCTTGAGGAACTCGTCGAGCGGGTAGCCCTGGAGGAACTGCATCGCGATGTAGGGCACCCCGTCGCGCTCGTCGGCCTCGAACACGGTGACCACGTTGTCGTGGCTGATCTGGGCCGCGGCCCGGGCCTCGCGCAGGAACCGCTCCTTGGCGTCGGCGTCCGCGGCGCACTCCGGGAGCATGACCTTGAGGGCGAGCCGGCGCCCGAGCCGGGTGTCGGTGGCCGAGTAGACGGCCCCCATCCCGCCGCGCCCGAGCTGTTTGGCGATGCGGTACGGCCCGAGCGTGCCGATCTCGCCGCGCTCCGCGGCCGGCCCGAACGTCTGCTTGATCCGGTCCGGGCGCCCGACCGCGGTCTCGTTCAGCTCGCCGGGTTCGGGTGCGATCTGGGTGCGGTCCGCGCTGGACGGGGTGCGAGTCTCAACTGGCGCGGCCATGCACGGGCTCCACGATCGGTGCGGCAGCTTCCGCGGCAAGATTGGCGCAGAGGCCGATACAAAAGGTAGCACCGTTCCCGGCCGGGGTGGTGCCCGGCGGGTGCGATTGGTCCACTTCCGGGCGTCACAGGTGGAACACCTTCGCCCGGTGGCGCAGAATTTGGCGCCACGCCTCAACGCGCTCACCAACAAAGAAGGGCGCGCAAATGAACTGATTGGTGCCGTGCCCGTATGCGTTATGCGTTCGTCGGGCCGGACCGGGAAGTTTGAGGGGCGCGTTCGAGCGGCAGCCGGGGATCGGGGCCGCGTGACGCACCCGCTGCCGCGCTCGTTTGACGGCACGCGGTGCCCCGCGCGGTCACGCGCCCCTCCGGAGAGCGGACGCGAGCACGGGACGAACCGTTTCCGCCCGCGGTTCGCGCGCGGCGCCCCTCGGAAGGCGCCCCGGTGCGTCTGGGGAGCGCTCCCCAGACGCGCACCCGGCGAGGAAGGGACGCCGTCAGCGGGCACCGGCTTCGCCGATCGGCTCCAGGAACTTGATAAACGCTTCCGCTGCAGTGCTCAGCGCTTCGCCCCGGCGCGTGAGCACGCCCGAATGAATCGGGTCGATCGGACCGGGCAGGGGGCGCACCCCGACCTGCACCCCGCGGGTGACGGCACCGTTGGGCATCAGCGGAACGAGCGACACCCCCAACCCCGCTTCCACCATTTTCACGACGATCCCGGTCGTGGTCGCTTCCATGTCGATGCGCGGGCTCAGCCCGAGCTTGTAGAACGCGTTGAGCACGTGCTGGCGCCCGGTCGATCCGCGCTCGAACACGATCAGCGGCACGTTGGCGAGGTCGGTGAGGGCCAGCCCGCGCTTCTTGAGCAGCGGGTGCCCGGGCGGCGCGATCAGCCCCCAGTCGAGCGAGAACAGGTGCCGGTATTCGATGTCCGAGCTGCCCTCGTAAGGGGCCGCGACGCCGAGCGCGAGGTCCGGGTCGCGGAGCAGCGCGTCCTCGATGTCGCGCTCGGTGCGGGTGCTGAGCCGCACGCGGATCGTTGGGAACGCCTTGTGGAACCGGCGCACGGCGTCGAGCATCGCGTACAGCGTCAGGTACTGCGTGGCCGCGACGTGGACCTCTTGCGGGCCGTCGGTGGTGGTGGCGCCGAGCCGCCGGGCGGCTTCGAGGAGCGCAACCGCGCGGGGCAGGTAGCGCTCCCCGTGGGACGTCAGGGGCGACCGGCGCCGGGGGCCGCGCTGCTTGTGGTAAAGCGACACGTTGAGGGCGGCTTCGAGCGCGACGAGCCGGTTGCGGAGCCCCTGCTCGGTGAGGTGCAACCCGGCCGCCGCGGCGCGGAGGCTCCCGGCACGGGCCAGTTCCACCAGCGCCGCCACCTGGTCCGTCGAAACGGAGGGCACGCGCTCGGCCATTGACGCACCCGATGAGCAACCCGAGGCGGGTTCGGAACCAAATCGATAGCATCTACACTAGTGCGGGTTCATTGCTGAGGCTTCGGTAATGATGGCTCACGACGGCAGCCGAAGTAGTCGCACACCCGTTGTTGGAGTTCCTCGGCGGTGAGCTTCCGATCGGGTTCGACCACCGC
>DASWYH010001400.1:0-5316 GCA_036405095.1 Gemmata sp.
GGCTCGTCGGCGAGCAGCAGCGCGGGGTCGTTCGCCAGCGCGCGGGCCAGCGCCACCCGCTGGCGCTCGCCCACCGAGAGCTGCAACGGCAGGTGGTTCGCCCGCTTGCCCATCCCGACGAGGTCGAGCAGCTCGCCCGCCTTCTGCGCCCGGGCACGGGCCGAAAGGGCCGCGCCCTCGAACATCGGCACCTGCACGTTCTCCTTCGCGGTGAGCGTGGGCAGCAGGTAGAAGGACTGGAACACGAACCCGATCTGGCGCGCGCGGAAGCTGTTCAGGTCGGGCCACCGGGAGAGCGGTTCGCCGCGGTAGTACACCTCGCCGGCGTCGGGCGCGTCGAGCACCCCGAGCAGGTTGAGGAGCGTGGACTTGCCGCACCCGGACGGGCCGGTGATCGCGACGTGCTGCCCGGCGCGCACGCCGAGCGTCACGCCGTTGAGCGCGCGGACGTCGCCGTCGGGGTAGGTCTTCGCCACACCGTCGGCGAACAGGAGGAAGTCGGCGGGGCGGTCAGTCATGGCGCAGCGCCTCCGTCGGCAGGAGCCTCGCGGCCCGGTACGCGGGGTACGCCCCGCCGATCAGGCCGATGAGCATCGTGATCGCCCCGCCCCGCAGGACCACCGCGAGGGAGAGGTCGGGTTCGATGAACCCGTTGACCTTGGGCGAGAGGGTGAGCGACTGCATCCCCGCGAACGCGATCACCACACCCGCCAGGGTCGCGGCGCCGGCGAGTACGACCGCCTCGCCCATGATCATCCGGATCACCCGGAACCGGGGCCACCCGACCGCGCGGAGGATGCCGATCTCCTGCGTGCGCTCCAGCACCGACATCGCCATCGTGTTCAGCATGGTGATGGTGCCGACCGCGAACGCGATGGCCGACACCAGCCACGACACGGCCCGGATCAGCTTGAGCTGGGAGACCGATTGCACGTACTTCTCGGGCGGCTGCGCCTCCAGCCGGGCGGTCTTGTCCTTCGGGTCCCGCAGCTCCTCCACCTTCTTCTGAACGGCCGCGATCTCCTCTTTCCCGTCGGGTGAGCCGCGTTTGACGCGGATCGAGAACCCGGTCACGTGCTTGCCGGTGAGCGCCTGCCCGTCCGTGAACGACACGATCGCGCCCCCGTCCTCGAACACGACCGGGCTCTTGTAGATCCCGATCACCTCATACGGGTGGTCCCGATCGGGGTCGAAAACGATCGTGTCGCCCACCTTCTTTTCCATCCCGTCGGCGCGCTTCTGACCGAGCATCACCTTGTGAGTGTCGCCCGCTTCGAGCATCCGCCCAGACAGGATCTGCATGTCCTCGAACCCGAAGTTGTCCGGCTTCCAGCCCTGCACGAGGAACATGTTCTCGTTGATCGATCCGCTCTTGCGAACCGTGTTGACGGTGCCGACGACGCCCTCCGAGACGCGATCAACTTCGGGCATCGCCCGCACCTGGTCCACCATGTACTCGTGAAAGTCGCTGTCGAGCCCGAGCGGCTTGTTGGCTTGCAGCACCACGAGGTCGACGCGGCGCGTGTCGAACGCGGACTCGACCGACTTCTCGACGTTGTAGCTCACCGCCAGGAGCGCGATCATGCTCCCGACGGTGACCGCCAGCCCGAGCACGGTGAGCGCGGTGCGGATGGGCCGCCGCGTGAGGTTTTTCAGGATGAAGGCGGTGAAGTACATGCCAACGAAACCGGAGGGCACGAGGTAATTGGACACTCAGCGTGGGGCGGAGGGCTCAGCTTCGAGCCGGACGGTCGGGTCGCGCGGGTCGCGGAGAGCCTCGATTGCCCGCTTCACAGTTAGCACATCGGGCGAACCACCCTTGACCCGCACGACAAAACCGGTGACCCGCTTTCCGGTCAGCGCCTGGCCGTCGGCGAACGACACGATCGCGCCCCCGTCCTCGAACACGACCGGGCTCTTGTACACCCCGATCACCTTATACGGGTGCTCCGGGTCGGCCACGAACGTGACGGTGTCGCCCACCTTTTTGCCCATCCCGCTCGCCCGCTTCTGCCCGAGCATCACCTTGTGCGTGTCGCCCGCCGTGAGCATCCGCCCGGAGAGCACCACCATGTCCTCGAACCCGAAGTTGTCGGGCCGCCACCCCTGCACGATAGCAGGGGTGGCGCTCACGCTGCCGTCGCCGCGGAGTTCGTGGGTCACGCCGACTACCGCTTCCGATACGCGCAAGGCGCCCGACAGGTTGCGCGTTTGCTCCACGAAATATTCGCCGAAGTCGCTGTCCAGCCCCAGCGGTTTATTGTTCCGCACGACAACCAGATCGACGCATCGCGGGCCGGCAGGTGGCTCGACTGGTTTCTCAACCACCTTCTCGACTTCGACAACACGCTCGATCGTCCGGGGCGTACCCAGAACCCACACGCTCAGCAGGGCCGTCGCGCCGCCGTACGCAAAGCCGATCACCGCCGCGAGAAAAGGTTTACGCGCGAACAGCCGCGAGCGTATTTCGGTCATCGCACTGGTTCAGTCGCTTCAGGTGCCGCTTCACGGCGTCGGTGAAGCCCGCGGTGTTGTCGAACATTGCGAGGTGCTTGGCGGCCGGGATGATCTCGGCCACGCACCCCGAAAGGTGTTGTTCTAGCCAACCGGACGTGGCAAGGAAGGGGGAGAATTCGTCGTAGAGCGCGACGACCGGTTGCCGGACCCCCGCCAGAACGTCCGCGGTGAGCCCGGCTTCGGTCAGCACCTCGTCGCCGCAGGTCGTTTCCGCGAGCTTCGGGAGGTGCCGCAACCAGCCCCGCCCGAACGGCCCGAAGATGTCTTCGAGTTCCTTCATTTTGGCGGGGCCGAGGGTCGCCGTTTCGCGGAACAGGTGCGCGAAATTGACGGTCTCACCGAGGTCGATCCCGACCTTGGCGAACTGCTCCCGCAGGTCCACCCAGATGCTCATCTTCCCGAAGTTGGGCTCGACGTGCTTCAGCCCCGGGAAGAACGAGTCCGAGAGGATCACGCCCGCAACGCACTCCGGCGCGAGCGCCGCGGCGTGCATCGCCACCACGCCGCCGAAGCTGTGGCCGACGAGGCACGCCGGTTTCAGGCCCAGTTTGGCGTGGAGCTGACGAAAATCTTCGGCCATTACCGCGGACGTGTAGCCCGTTGCGGGGCGCGCGCTGGCCCCGTGCCCGCGCATATCGTAAGTGGTGACGCGGTACTCGCTCGCGAGCGCTTCGGGCAGCCCGCTCAGCACCCACACGGCCTGGTTGCTCGTGACCGCGTGAACGAGGACCACGTCCGGGCCGGTCCCGTCTTGCTGGTAGTAGAGCCGCGTTCCGTTGACTTCGATCTCAGGCATTGGTGATCCAGGGAGGGCCGGTGCCGGCGAGCCACGGGCTCAGACGTGTTTTTGGAGGAAGGCGACGAGTTCGCCGAGTTCGAGGTCGTCGGCGCCGCGGTCGCGCAGCCCCTTCAAAAAGGTGCCGAATGGGAGCCGGCGACCGAAGTGCGCGTCGAGCCGCTCGGCCAACACGACGAGGTCGATGGACGCCAGCCCGAGGTCGCCGAAGGCCCGCGTGGACAGTTCCACCGCTTCGGGGAAGTCGCGGTCCGGGAAGGTCTGGCGCACCACCTCGCCGAGCGCTGTCAGGATGTCGTCGGTCGTGCGCATCAGGCGGACTCGCAAAGGGTGGTGGCGACGACCGCGTCCTTGTTGCGGGCCGTCTGCACGCGGAAGCGGGCACCTCCCGCCGTCACCAGCGCGGCCCCGGTGTTGGCGTCCAGAGATTCTAGCGCGCAGCCCGCAACCGGGGCACCCAGCGCGTCCGCCACGGCCCCGCACGCAACCGCCTTTCGGGCCTCCTGCTCGGCTTCGGGGGTGGCGTTCTTCGGAACCGCCTGGAGCGCGATCCCGACGTGTTCCGCGAACGCGGCGAGCGCGGCGACCTTGCCCTCCGAAATCGCAACGCTCACGAGCGGGAATGGCTCCCCCTTCGCCGCGCCGCGCGGGTGGCACGCGATCCGCCCGTGTACCTCTTCGGTTTCCAGGTCCGCGGGGAACATCGCTTCGGAGTGCTTCTGCGCCCACGCGCTGCGCACCGCGTCCTTCGCGAGCATCCGGCCGAAGAACCAGTCGTTCAACTCGGCGTCGCTCCCCTTCCAGGCGCTGAACGTGGCCAGTTCCGAAGGCGTCATGGTGACCCGGGCTCCGGCCGCGCGCAGAACGGGTTGCTTGAGGTCCGCGGGCGGTTCGAGGAAGTAGCACCGCGCGAACGCGGAGCGCGCAGAATCGAGCCCAGGAGCCCCGCCGGCCCCGCTCCTCAGTTCCGCGCTCTCCCCGACCGCTTCGGGCCACTCGCGGCTGAGGTAGTACTCGTCCTTCGGGCCGAAGAAGTTGACGTGCCCGAACGGCAGGTAGAACCGCCAGTAGCCCGCCCCGGTGAGGCGCAGCCACACGTTCCCGCTCGCGTCGAACACTTCGAGCCCGTGCCGGAAGTGCCGTGCGGATTCTTGCTCGTTGTGGCCGCGCACGACCACGTGCGAACCGACCTCCGGCGTCGGGCCGAAGTACTCGACCTTCTGCACCTCGAAGGGCAACAAGATGCGCCCGGTCCAGTCCGGCTGTTCCAGGTGCCACGCGCCGAGGATGTGCATCGCGGCGTCCATCAGCACCGGGTCGAGCGCGTGGCGCGGGTCGGGGTTCGAGCGGAACCAGCCGTCCCGGGGCTGCACCTCCAGGGTGCCCTCAATGCCCTCGCGCCCGGTCACGTCGAGGGTGCGGATCATCTGGAACAGCGGCCCGTGGAACATGTTCCGGCGCAGGTCCTCGATGGTGCTCTTGCACGGCACCTCGTCGGTGAGGTGGAACGGCAGCGGCGCCGGCGGGTCCGGGTAGCGGTCGGCGAGGATCACCACCGCTTCGGCCGAAGCCTTGTTCGCCCCGTCGGGCAGGAACGAGTTCCCGAGGTCGCGCACGTCGGCTTTCACCTCAACAACGCCGGTGCCGGGATCGACGGACGCCACGCGGGCGCGCACTTCGAGCGTGGTGGGGGCCGGGTCGAACGGGAGCCACCGGAACAGCCGGATGTTGCGCAGCCCGATGACCACCTTCCCGGGAGCGAGCAGCGACGCGGCTTCACTCATCGCTTCGAGGCTGAACGTCATCGGCAGGACGGGTAACCCGTTCTGCGCCGGGTCCTCGCGGCTGACCCCGCGCCCGCCGAGCGTGTGTTCATCGGCGAAACGGTCCTCGCGCTCGTCCATGACCCGGCGAAACACGATCTCGGCCCCGGGCTCGTGGTGGGTAACCGTTTCGACCAGACAGTACGAAGCGGGCGCCGGGGTCGCGGGCGCGCCGAGATC